>JAOTWE010000287.1 GCA_029863065.1 Betaproteobacteria bacterium | reverse complement strand
CCCCGTGCGCCGTGCGCTGCGCGACGCGCAGCTGCGCACCGACGAAGTCAAGGGCGTAGTCATGGTGGGCGGCGCCACGCGCATGCCGCAGGTCCAGCGCGCGGTGGGGGAGTTCTTCCGCCGCGACCCGCTCAACAACCTCGATCCGGACAAGGTGGTGGCGATCGGCGCCGCCATGCAGGCGAACGTGCTCGCCGGCAACAAGCCGGCAGACGAGGACTGGCTGCTGCTCGACGTCATCCCGCTGTCGCTGGGCGTCGAGACCATGGGCGGCCTGGCCGAGAAGATCGTGCCGCGCAATTCCACCATTCCCGTGGCGCGCGCCCAGGAATTCACCACCTACAAGGACGGCCAGACCGGGATGAGCTTCCACGTCGTGCAGGGCGAGCGCGAACTGGTGGCCGATTGCCGGTCGCTGGCGCGCTTCGAGCTGAAAGGCATCCCGCCCATGGCGGCGGGCGCGGCGCGCATACGCGTCACGTTCCAGGTGGACGCCGACGGACTGCTCTCCGTATCGGCGCAGGAAGCCACCACCGGGGTCGAGGCCTCGGTGACGGTGAAGCCGTCCTACGGACTCGCCGACGGCGAGATCGAGCGCATGCTGCGCGAGTCCTTCGAGCATGCCCGGGACGACATGCACGCGCGCGCGCTGCACGAGGCGCAGGTGGAAGCCGCGCGGCTGCTCGAGGCGACCCGTTCCGCGCTCGCCGCCGACGGCGCGCTGCTCGAGCCCGAGGAACTCGCCGCCATCGAGCAGAGCATGGCGGGCCTGGAACGCGCGCTGGCCGGAGCCGACCACCGTGCGCTGCGATCCGGGTCCGAAGCGCTCAACAAGGCGACCGAGGAATTCGCCGCGCGCCGCATGGACGCGGGCGTGCGCCGCGCGCTGGCGGGACGCAAGATCGCCACGCTGGACCTGTAGATGGCGAGGATCAAGGTGCTGCCGCACGCCGAACTGTGCCCGCAGGGCGCCGAATTCGAGGCGCCGCCGGGAAAGTCGATCTGCGACGCCCTGCTCGAGAACCACGTCGACATCGAGCACGCCTGCGAGAAGTCCTGCGCCTGCACGACCTGCCACGTCGTCCTGCGCCAAGGCTTCGAGTCGCTCGACGCCGCCGAGGACAAGGAGGAAGATCTGCTCGACAAGGCCTGGGGACTGGAGGCGACCTCGCGCCTGTCCTGCCAGGCGAAGGTAGGGGGCGCCGACCTGACGATCGAGATCCCGAAGTACACGATCAATTACGAGCGCGAGGGCGGGGGCAAGAAATGAAGTGGACCGACACCCTGGACATCGCCATCGCCCTCAGCGACAAGTTTCCCGACACCGACCCGAAGACGGTGCGCTTCACGGATCTGTACCAGTGGGTGCTGCAACTGCCCGGCTTCGACGACGATCCGAAGCGCTGCGGCGAAAAGATCCTGGAAGGCATCCAGATGGCGTGGATCGAGGAAATGGAGTGAGCGTGCTCGGCGAGCGTCTGGCGCGCGCGTTCGCCGGCCGCAACGTCCTCGAGCTCGGCGGGCGCGACAGCCAGTGGACGAAGGCATTTGCCGAGCGCGCTGCGCAGGTGACGACGCTCGAGCCCGACGGCGAATCACTCGCGCTGCCGGATCTCGGCCGCCGGCACGACGCGCTGTTCGCCGCCTCCTGGTGGTCGCATCTTCCGCCCGAGCGCCTCGATGGATTCCTGCAGCAGGCGGTTGCCGCGGTGGCCCCGGGGGCGCTGATGGCGTTCGTCGACAAGAGCGGCGCCGGTGCGCCCAGCGCCAGCGAGCTGATCGGCCGCGCTTCGCGCTGCGGCTGGGGGGCGAACGTCGAGCTGCTGCCGGATTACTGGCTGCTGACCTGGTGGGCGCCGCGCTGAGTGCGCGCGCGGCGCACTACTTCGAGCGGTATTTTCCCCAGAGTTCGTCGAGCCGCGCGTAGCGGCCGCAGCCGGTGACGTAGAAGTGGTAGCGCGCCGGGTTCTTCTTGTAGTAGCCCTGATGGTACTCCTCGGCCGGCCAGAACTCGCCGGCGGGTTCGATCGGCGTCAGGATCTTCGCGCTGAATGGCTTGTTCCGCTCCCACCTCGCCTTGGACGCCCCGGCCAGGCGCTTCTGCTCGGCGTTGTGGAAGAAGATGCCGGGCCGGTATTGCGAGCCGGCGTCGCAGAACTGGCGATCGAGGACCGTCGGATCGTGATTGACCCAGAAGACCTCGAGCAGCTTGTCGTAGCCCACCTTCTTCGGATCGTAGGTGACCTGCACGACTTCCGAATGCCCGGTGCCGCCGGAGGAAACCTCCCGGTAGCTGGGATTCTTCTTTTGCCCGCCCATGTAGCCGGACACCGCCGAAACGACGCCCGGCACCTTTTCGAAGGCCTCCTCGGTGCACCAGAAGCAGCCCGCGGCGAACGTCGCCTTGGCCAGGTCCTGGGCCTGTGCCAGCGCGGGCAGCAGCGCGGCGAGCAGCAGCAGTAGCAGTCGTTTCACGGTGAGGTCGTCTCCTGCGCGATTGGTCGTGCCGGCGAGCGCATCCTTACTCGACCTTGGCCGCGGCGCGCAGCTTCTGCACCAGCTCTTCGACCTTCTGCCGCACCAGCCGCTGCTGAATCTGAGGCTTGACCTGCGCCAGCGGCGGGAAGCTTACGGGGCGCACGTCGTCGAGCTGGATGACGTGGAAGCCGAAGCGCGTGCGCACCGGCGCGGCGCTGAACTTGCCCTTTTCCAGCGCCACCATGGCGTCGGCGAAGGGCTTCTCGAGCGTCGACGGCACTTTCCAGTCGAGGTCGCCGCCCAGTTCGCGCGTGCCTTCGTCCTTCGAGGACTTCTTCGCCAGCTCATCGAACTTGGCGCCCTTCTGCAGCTCGGCGATGGCGCGCTTTGCCTCGTCCTCGGTCTCGAGCAGGATATGGCGCGCCTTGTACTCGCTGGCGCCGGTCTGCTCACGCACGCGGTCATACTCCTTCTGCACGTCGGCGTCGGTGACCGCATGCTCTTTCAGGTAGTCGTTCAGGTAGGCGCCGACCAGCACTTCCTGGCGCGTGACGTCGAGTTGCGTTTGCACGTCGCGCTTCTTGGCGACGCCGGCGCGTGCCGCCGCCTGCGCCACCAGCTCGCGGTTGATGAGGTCCTCGCGCACGACGGCGCGCGTCTGGTCGTTGTCAGGGGCGCCACGCTGCAACTGCTGGCGCATCAGGTACTCAAGGCGCGCGCGCGGAATGGCGGTGCCGTTCAC
>JAOTWE010000286.1 GCA_029863065.1 Betaproteobacteria bacterium | reverse complement strand
CCCGCGACCCCCGGCGTGACAGGCCGGTATTCTAACCAACTGAACTACCGCTCCGTTCTTCTGGTGGGTGCTGACGGGATCGAACCGCCGACATTCGCCGTGTAAGAGCGACGCTCTACCAGCTGAGCTAAGCACCCTGCGAAAATGGGGCGCTAGTTTACTGCGTCCTTCAGCGCCTTGCCAGCGCGAAAGCGCGGCACGCGCGCCGCGGCGATCTGCAGCGGCGTGCCGGTGCGCGGATTGCGGCCGGTGCGGGCGCCGCGCTGGCCCGGGTAGAAGGTGCCGAATCCGGCCAGCGTCACCGCCTGGCCCTTCCGCAGGTTGGATTTCACCGCGCCGACGAGGGCGTCGACGGCGCGCTCTGCGGCCAGCTTGGAGATTTCCGCCTGCTGCGCAATGTGCTCGATCAGGTCCGCCTTGTTCACCGCGGCGCCTCAGTGCTTGACGGCGTTGGCCGTGCCCGGCTTGCCCTCCGCGGGCGGCGGCGCCGCGGCTTCCTCCTGCTCGGGCAGCGGCTGCGGCTGGCGCTCGAGCGCCACTTCCAGCACCTTGTCGATCCACTTCACCGGGATGATTTCCAGGCGGTTCTTGACGTTGTCGGGGATGTCTGCCAAGTCCTTCACGTTCTCGTCCGGGATCAGCACCGTCTTGATGCCACCGCGATGCGCGGCCAGGAGTTTTTCCTTGAGGCCGCCGATCTGCAGCACCTCGCCGCGCAGGGTGATCTCGCCCGTCATGGCGACATCGGCGCGCACCGGGATGCCGGAGAGCACCGATACCATGGAGGTGACGATGCCGATGCCGGCGCTCGGCCCGTCCTTGGGCGTGGCGCCCTCGGGCAGGTGGATATGGATGTCGTTCTTCTGGTAGAAGTCTTCCTTCACGCCGAGCCTGCGCGAGCGGTTGCGCACCACCGACAGCGCCGCCTGGATCGACTCCTGCATCACCTCGCCGAGCTTGCCGGTGGTGATGGTCTTGCCCTTGCCCGGCATGGTGACTGTTTCAATGGTCAGCAGCTCGCCACCCACTTCGGTCCACGCCAGGCCGGTCACCTGGCCGACTTGGTTCTGCTTCTCGGCCATGCCGAAGCTGTACTTGCGCACGCCGAGGAACTTGTCGAGGTTCTTGGGCGTGACGCTGATGCGGTGCGGCTTGTCCGTGCCCGACTGCTTTTCGGTCAGGAGCTGCTTCACCGCCTTGCGGCAGATCTTGGACAATTCGCGCTCCAGCGCCCGGACCCCGGCCTCGCGCGTGAAGTAGCGCACGATGTCCCGGACGGCGGCGTCGGAAACCGACAGCTCGCCTTCCTTCAGCCCCGTGCTCTTCATCTGCTTGGGCAGCAGGTAGCGGATGGCGATGTTCATCTTCTCGTCCTCGGTGTAGCCCGAGAGGCGGATCACCTCCATGCGGTCGAGGAGCGGCGCCGGGATGTTGAGCGTGTTCGCGGTGGCGACGAACATCACCTCCGACAGGTCGTACTCGACTTCGATGTAGTGGTCGGTGAAGGTGTGGTTCTGCTCCGGGTCGAGCACCTCGAGCAGCGCCGAGGACGGATCGCCGCGCCAGTCCTGGCCGAGCTTGTCGACTTCATCCAGCAGGAACAGCGGGTTCTTCACGCCGACCTTGGTCATGTTCTGCAGGATCTTGCCGGGCATCGAGCCGATATAGGTGCGGCGGTGGCCGCGGATCTCGGCCTCGTCGCGCACGCCGCCCAGCGACATGCGGATGAACTTGCGGTTGGTGGCGCGCGCGACCGACTGGCCGAGCGAGGTCTTGCCCACGCCCGGGGCGCCCACCAGGCACAGGATCGGCGCCTTCATCTTGTCCACGCGCGTCTGCACCGCCAGGTACTCGACGATGCGTTCCTTCACCTTCTCCAGTCCATAGTGGTCCTTGTCCAGAATCTCCTGCGCGGCCTTGATGTCGCGCGAGATCTTGGAGCGCTTCTTCCACGGCAGGTTGACCAGGGTCTCGATGTAGTTGCGCACCACCGTCGCCTCGGCCGACATCGGCGACATGAGCTTCAGCTTCTTCAGCTCGCTCTCCGCCTTGCGCCGCGCGTCCTTGTGCATGTGCGCGCGCTTGATGCGCTTTTCCATGTCCTCGAGATCGGCGCCCTCCTCGCCTTCGCCCAGCTCCTTCTGGATGGCCTTCACCTGCTCGTTCAGGTAGTACTCGCGCTGGCTCTTCTCCATCTGGCGCTTGACGCGCCCGCGGATGCGCTTCTCAACCTGCAGGATGTCGATCTCGGTCTCGAGCTGCGACAGCAGGTGCTCGAGCCGGCTCTTGACGTCGAACATCTCCAGCACCTGCTGCTTCTGCTCGAGCTTGAGTGGCAGGTGCGCGGCCACCGTGTCCGCGAGGCGCCCGGCTTCGTCGATGCCCGAGAGCGAGGTGAGGATCTCCGGCGGGATCTTCTTGTTGAGCTTCACGTACTGGTCGAACGCCGACAGCAGCGCACGGCGCATGGCCTCGATCTCGGCGGGCGCGGCGCCGTCGATGGCGATCGGCTCGGCCTCCGCGATCCAGTGCGACTTCAGGTCGGTGACCGAGCGGATGCGCGCACGGCTCGCGCCTTCCACCAGCACCTTCACCGTGCCGTCCGGCAGCTTGAGCATCTGCAGGATGCCGGAGACGCAGCCGATCTCGTACATGTCCTCCGGGCCCGGTTCGTCCTTCGCGGCGGATTTCTGCGCCACCAGCAGGATCGACTTTCCCGCCTCCATCGCCGTCTCCATCGCCTTGATCGACTTGGGCCGGCCGACGAACAGCGGGATCACCATGTGCGGGAACACCACCACGTCGCGCAGCGGCAGCAATGGGTACTGGGTGGCTTCAGCAGGGGCTTCGTTCATCTGGGCCATGTGCGGGTTCCCGCAGCGAAATCAATGGGGCGAGCGTACACGCAACGCGCGTGCGCCGCAACGCGACAAAAGCAACGAAATTCGGCGCTTAGGCCGAGGAACCGGCAACTTTCTGCTGATCGGAGTAGATCAGGAGCGGTTTGCCGTCGGCCGAGATCATCTGCTCGTCGATCACCACCTTGCTGACATTCTCCAGGGCCGGAAGTTCATACATGGTGTCGAGCAGCACGCTTTCCAGGATCGAGCGCAGGCCGCGCGCGCCGGTCTTGCGCGCCAGCGCCCTGCGCGCCACGGCGCCGAGCGCCGGGCTGCGAAGTTCGAGCTCCACGCCTTCCATCAGGAACAGGCGCTGGTACTGCTTCACGAGCGCATTCTTCGGCTCGGTGAGGATCTGGATGAGCGCGTGCTCGTCGAGC
>JAOTWE010000054.1 GCA_029863065.1 Betaproteobacteria bacterium | reverse complement strand
CTGCATCCGCGAAGTTCACCAGGTACTCGCGCGCGATCCCCAGATTCGACCCGCAGCTGCCGCCTCCTGCAGTGGCGCTCGGCTGGTTGGTATTGAAGAACGTCGTCCCGGATACCGTCGTCGCGCTTGAAACCACCTTCTCGCCGGAAGTGAAATCGATTTTCCAGCCACGATCGTTCGCGCCCTCGACATTGGTGGCATCGAATACGCCGGTGGTGCCCGGGTTGTCGTGCGTGATGACGTCTCCGGTCGGCGCGGTGCCGAAACCCGAGATCTTCACCGACGTCGCGTTCGTCGCGCCCGCTTGCGGATTGCCCGGATCGGTCGAATCGCGATCCTTGAACATGTAGAAAGCGTTGACGACGTTCGCATCGAACGGATGCTCGCGGTCTCCGGCGCCGAGCAGCACCGCCGTATAGTTGCCGCTGGCATCGGCGCCGAACACCAGATCCGGCGGGAACAGGAACTTGCGCTTATTGGCGATGTCGGTCGCGCCACCCGTGGAAATCTCCGCGACCCGCGTGACCGTCCATTCGTCCATGTCGGCCGTGGCGATGTCCGCGCGCCAGACCTGGCCGCAAGTGTCGCCGACGTAGATCCTGTCGGCGAAGCTGTCGCGGTTCTTGTCCAGCACCGTCGTGTCCGACGGTATGGCGCAGGTCATGCCCGGGACGTTGAGCGTCCTCGCGCCCGGCGTGCTGGAGGTGGCGAGGCCGCCGCCCGCCTGCCAGACAACCTGGCCGCTGAAAGCGTCGACGACCAGGATGCCGCGGCCTCGGGTCCGGCTGAACGCGGTCGTGCCCCCCGTGGCGCCGGAAATCGTGCATGAACCGGACGCCGAGTAGGTGACCGATCCCGCACCGATGGCCTTGCGCACGACGCTGCTCGTGGACCATTGGTCAAGGAGGCAGGGATTCACGTCTTCGGGGGTCGGGTCGTACCCGGCGCCGAAAATCAGGACCACGTTGTCCGGGTTGTTTGCATTGCCGAGGTTCGCCTGGAGGCGCGCGATACGGGGCTCGGACCAGCTCTGCCCCAGTTCCGCCCATCCGGTGTCGCCGCGCACTTTGCGCCAAAGCAGCTTCGGATCGCCGGGGTTCGTCACGTCGAGCGCGTATATGAATTGGCCGCCGCGCCGCATCGAAAGGTAGATATGAACCTTGTCGCCCTTTGTGGGGTGGATGTTGTCGCCGATTACCCCGCTCACCGTGGCCGCGCTGCAGCCCGACGTGTCCGCCGGATCGCAATTGAGCGGCGCGCTCACGGCGTCGCCGTTCCCCTTGGCGTCCTTCTGATAAACGCCGATCGAGCCATCGAAGAAGTAATCCTTTGGCGACGTGGCGGAGACCGAGGGCACCTGGCTGCGCAGCCGCTTCAGCTTGCCGAAGAATTCCTTGATGACGAGTGACCAGCGTTCCGATCCGGGCTTGAGCGTGGCATCCGGCCCGCTGGCGTGCAGCGCAATGCCGCCTTTCAGGGCCCGCAGCAGGCCATCGTTCGAACCGTAGTACGCATAGATGTCGTTGTCGTCCCCGTAGCGATTGTAGTTCACGACCGCCGGCCGGGAATGCAGCACGTCGCCGTGGATCGAGGCGCGAATGTCGGTAATCCGCGGCATGTTGTTGGTGATATTGCACGGCCAGTACGGCGAGATGGTGCAGTCCTGGTTTTCGTTCTCGCTGTTGTCCTGGCCACGCACCCAACGGACGATCTGATCCCGCGCCGTCGCGTCGGCAAGCGAGGGATCGCCCGCGGTGATATTTCCGGACGCCGTGCCGAGCGGGGAGATCGAGTCGATGGTCAGGTTCTTCTCCGAGTAGATCGTTCCCGTCGCGCTGATGACCGGCACGATCGAGGTGACCGGGAAGCCGGCGACGGCGCCGGCCGGGGTGCCGGTGTAGCTCGCACACTGCTTGCGCGCCAGAATCGTGAAGGTCGTGGGCGAGGGCGCGCTCTCCACGTTCCAGGTGATCTTGTCGCCCCCCGTGTTGTGGCCGTTGCACGTTCCGTTGTTGGTGTACAGCCCCGCGGTGCCGACGATCCTGACTGACATGCCGGGCGCAAAGCCATGCGGCGAGGCCGTGGTCACGGTCGCAGTATCGTTGCTGCTCGACTGATTGATGCCGCTGATGACCACGCCCGCCACGCCGCCCGTAGCGCTCGGCCCGGAGGCGAACGGGAACGTAAAGTTGTTGTTGTCGACCTTGGTGATCGAAACGCTGACGCCGTTATATGCGGCCTGCGAGGTGTCGCGGATGCTGATCGACTGCCCGGTGGAGAAGCTGTGAGCAGCTACGTTCGCCCGCGCGGTATCGCTCGTGCCGCTGACAGTGCCACAAGTCGCGTACGAAAATCCATCGGCCGTGAGAATCGTAATGGAACTCGGCGAGCAATTGAATGCCGACTGGTTCGCGCCGGTGATGGTTACGCCCGGAGACACGACGATCGAACCGACCGTGCCGTAGTTGTGGCCCACGACAGTGGCGCGCGCCGGGGTGCCGATGCCCGCAGCAGCGCTGACGGCGGAGACGAGCTTGCGACTCGTGGGCTGGCTCGCAAGGGGGCCGGTGTGGATGGTGACGGGCGTTCCGGCCGTCACGTATTCGAACGTATTAGCGTCGATTCGCGTGACGGCCGAACCGGGAAGAGGTGCGTCGTAGGTGTCCGGACTCGTATCGATGAACACGAGATCGCCGCTGTTCATGCCGTGGCCGGTGCTCGCCACACGCGCCGCGTCGCTCGGCAGGACGGTGTTGATGCGATAGGCGAAGGTCGTCGCCGTCGGCGCGGGCGTGGCAAGGACGGGGAAGTCGCCGTTGTAGACATCGGGTTCCGCGCCTTCGATGCGCACCGTCGTGCCCGCGCTGAGCCCATGCGGCGCGCCTGTGATGACCGAGACGATCGACGTGCCGGGGCTCGACAAATCCTCTGCCGCCGACATGGAGGTGACGCCGACCTGGGCGTACGCGCCGACGTCCGCGGGGCTCACGTTCGAGGTGTTGAAGGGCGTGCTGGCGAGCCGATTGGAGGTACCGTCGCAGGTGCCGGTGCTCGCGGTGAGGCAGGTGTAGAGGTTGCGCGTCGCCTGATCCGCCGGGTAGGCGATGCGCAGCCGCTGGGCTGCCCCGCCTTTCTCGACGAGGTCGCCGTCCGGCAGGTCGGAAGCGCCGCCCACGCCGTTCAATGCGGGGTCGCGATACTGCCAGAAATCGACGCTTTCATCCTCCGTCCAGAAGCTGCGGGCGCTGCCGGTGATGAATCCGGTGCTCGCGTTCTCCGCCGGCGCGCCGACGGCATCGGCGAGGAACAAGCTGTCCGTGGCCGTATCGACGCCCAGCCTGTAGAGCTTGAGATTGCCCTGCCAGCGCGGGCTCTTGTTGGCGTCCGGCCGGAACACGCCGATGTAGACCTGGTTGAGGTTGGTGCCGCGCACGTTGACGCTCACCGGCAGCGTGGTCGAGGCAAACACGCTGTTCACGGCCTGCACTTCCTGGAAGATATTCTTCAATGCCGTCTCGATTTGCGAGGTGTTGCTGATGTCGTTGATCGCGTAGTACTTGCCCTTGCCGTTCGTCGCCATGCTCTTCAGCAGCGCCGTATGCGCGGGGCCTCCGCCCACTGCGCTGGGTATGACGTCGATCGTGTAGGTGTATACGTTTTGCACGCCGGCGATGCTGGGATTGCAGTCGCCGTTCGCCATGAATCGCGCATACTCGTCCGCTACGATGGCCTCAGACCCCGACGGGCTGAGCGCGATCTGGGTCGGCGCCGAACCCGTATCCGACTGGAACATCGCTTCCGCGCTCGCGATCGCGGATGAATTGTCGTTTGCCTCGCCGTTGGAGATGAAGATGATGAAATTCTTCTGGCAGGCATCGACGATCGGCGTGGCGTAGGCCGACGCCGTGGACGTATTCGGCAGCGCCGACGCAGGCAACGGGCTGCCGACCAGGGCCTCGCGCCCGGTCGCAAAATAGACACTGTTGCCCGCGTCGGTTTTCGTCTTGCCGTGCCCCGAAACCGACGTGCGGCCTGCAAAGTACTTGAACACCTCCGCCATCGCGAGCGAGTACACCGCGCTACTGCCCCGGTCGCCGCTCTGGTCGAGGGCGTTGATCATGGCGATCAGCTTGCCCTTGTTCGTGGTGGTGTCGGCGGCGGTACCGGTCATTTGCCGGATGCCGTAGCGGAGATAGGAGCCGTCGACGTTGTTATTCGTGCCGCCGGTCTCCACGAACAGGCCAAGCCCGACGTTGTAATTGTCGTTGACGGTGCCCGTGAGCACGGCGTTCAGGCCGGCGCGAACCCCGGCGTACTTGGTCGTGCCGCCCGAGTTCTGGCCCCAGTTGGCCGTGTTATCGACGAAGATCAGGATGTTCGGCCGCGTGGCCGCGAACTGCGGGTTGGCGAGGAAGATGTCGGTGTCGTCGTTGACCGGGTCGAACACGGCTTGGGCCGCTGGCGCGGCCACGAAGGCCGCCGCGGCGCAGGCGGCGCGAAGGAGGGTGGATGGTTTCATGGGGTCACTCCTTGAAAGAGCGGCGGCTCAACTGCAGGCCCCGGATAACTGGCGAATTCTGGTGCCCTGCACCGAGCGCGTCTTGGCCCCGGTGAACGAGTCGGTCACCAGCACGTCAAACTCCCAGACATTGTCCTCGGGAGAAATCGCGGCCACGGCGCTGTAGCCCGCGGCCGGGGCCGAGAAAACACAGGTGCGGTTGCCAACGGTGACCGTCAGGCCCGCGGGGGCCGATATCGCAACCGCAGAGGTGGGATTGTTGAACGGCGCGATGCTGTTCAGCACTTCCTCGACCGCCAGTTGCGCCTGGTTTTCCACGAATCTGCGCGCCTGCATGTTGCCGACGATGAGCATGCTGGTGCTGCTCATGCGAATTGACGCGATCCCGAGCAGGGTCAGCACCACCAGCATGACCAGCACGACCAGCAGGGTCGCCCCTCTCTGCGCGCTCATGATTCCCTCTTCGAATTCGGGTTGACGAGGCGGATTACCGCGTTGTAGACATGGCGCTTGAATGCGCCGCCCGGGGTAACGGGCCCCGCGATACCCATGTCGTAGGTCTTGTTGTCCGTAAAGCCGGGCGACGCCTCGGTATTGCGCGCCAGCAGGCTGATCCGCACCGCCATGACATTGGGCCAGTCGGTGATCGCGGCGGGCGACGTCACGTAAGCGCCGTTGGGAACGCCGTCGCCATCGGTGTCGATGCCGTAGTCAACCTGCATATTCTCGATGCCTTCGACGAGCGGGACGACGTACATGTCGAGCGTCGCGCCCGTCGAATCGACGGTGAGCTCCAGCCTCTTGAGCGTCGGGATGGGAGCGGCCCCGTCGTCGTTCGCGCCCGTGCATTGACTGCCGCCGCCCGCAGGAATGCTGCAGGGCGCGACAAAGTAGACATGCACGTGGTACTTCCTGATCGGCGCGAAATTGGCGCCGTCTTTGTTCTTGAGCGTGAAGATCGCCTGCGGCGTGCTGGTCGCGGCCGCGAGCAGCGGATTGCCGCTGCCGGTCGGATCGGCATTCGCCTGCAGGTACACCTGTGCGGCGACCAGAGACCCGCCTGGAATCGTGGCGCTGTTCCCGGCAGCCATTTGCGAGTCGGCGCGCCGCACGACCAGAATATCGGTCCCCGGAACATGATTTGCGGCCGTAATGCAGGCCAGCGGCGATGTCGCGGGCGCGTCGTAGCCTTGCACAGGCAATGCAGCCGCCGCGCGCAGCGCCGCCATGTCGGTCTTTTCGCACGGGTCCGGCAGCGCGCCCGGCACCGCGAGCGGCGTGGCGAACCTGCCAAAAAATCCGGCCAGCGAAACGTCATCCGTAAGCAATTGAACGGCGAAGCGCCCGTTCTCGATCTGCTGGCCCGCGCGGTTCAGGTCGAGATATGCCCGGTTCGACGTTGCAAAGACGTAAACCAGCCCGACGAGGATTATCAAGCTGATCGCAAGCGCCACCATCAGCTCGATGAGCGAGAGCCCTGCCTGGCGAGCGCAAGTCGCTCTAGACGTTGCGAGGCGCATGGCGGTCATGTCAGTGTGGCGATGCGAACGGTCACGCTGACTTCGCGACGCTGCGCATCCGAACCATATAGATTCTTGCCGCAGGTGGCCGCGGCGTCGCCCGCCGTCGGGGCGACGGTGGCTGCGGATCCTTGCCACGCAACCGCAACGCGATAGCTATTGGTGGCGGCGTCAAAGCTCACGCAGCCGCGGGCACCGAGGACGCCCCCGATCTGGCCGATTCCGGACGTTTCCGCCGCCCCCTGCAGCGCATTGTTCCAGGCCTGAAGGTCGGAATCGGCAACAGCCCGCGTGGCCGCCGTGCCGACCGCTGCGGTGCACACCGGCGTACCGGAATACCCCGTACCCAGATAGGGCGTGCCATTCGCGGTGTCCGTGGTGATCACGTAGCAGTTTGCGGCGCCGCGATTGGTGGCGATGCGATCGGCCATGTCCTGCACCATGATCAGCGCCTGGCCGCGCTGGTACGACTCGAAAGTCGCGATCTGCGCCTGCGCCTGCAAGCCGATCAGACCCAGCAATCCGATCACCAGTATCAGCAGCGACACCAGCACCTCGAGCAGCGTAAAGCCGCGTTCCCTCGAGCGGCGAGCATTCAGCGCGCAGTTCATGAGTTGCACCCGTCGGCGGAATTGCCGTTCTTGTCCTGCCGCGTGGCCGGCCGGCCGCTGGGATCGAGCACTACGCAACGCGCGGCAATCATCGGATAGTCGGCCGACGCAATGACGAATGCGACGCCGTCGCTGGAGCCCTCTCGACCGGTGCCGGAAAACGTAATGCTGGTGAACGCTTTCGTGCCGTAGGCCGCATTCTTGGTGGCAATGACAATCTGCGCGTACGGATCCTGCGTACTGAGGACGTCGCCGCCGGTCTTGACCGCCCAGCCCTTGGCCCAATCGCTTCCGTTTTGCTCGATCGTGACGGCAGAATTCCGCTTGATCGCCTCGCTGCGCGCAAGCGCGATGCTGAAATGCAGATCGGAGGCGGCAGTCTTCAGGCGATTGCGAATCACGAAGTCGCGCATGTTGGGGGCAGCCACGGTTGCGAGAATGCCGACCAGGACGAGGACAATGAGCAATTCGATGAGGGTGAAGCCGGCAGCGGGAACTCGGCGCATGAGTGGTGTCACCAAGCGATGGCGGTTCCGCCGCTGCATCCGGTCGTGCCCGTCAATCTCTGTTTTGCCCCGTTGTGCGTCAGGATCAAGCTGCCATCGTTCACTTGATTCGTTCCCGCGTTGGGCGATGCGCAGATCGAATAACTCGGGGGGGTGGCGGTATTGTCGACGGCAGGATTGAACGTAATCGTGTAATAAGTGTTCGCGCATTGCGTCGCTGTGCAGCTCCAGCCCGACATGGAAATGTTGAGCGCGTTAGGTGCCGTGGCGTAGGCGCGTTGCTCGATCAGAATCTGTTTTTGGCGCGAATCCATGGCCTGCATGAACTGCTGTGCGTCGGATCGCCGCGAGCGCGTCAAGTATCCCTGGTAGGACGGATAGGCGATTGCCGCAAGTATCCCGATGACCACCACCGTGATCATCAGCTCGATCAGCGTGAATCCCCTTGCGGAACGCATGGTGCCTCCTGTACGTGGAATAGATGCTAGGCGCGAACGCGCGGTGCGGCAAAAGCCGGCGACCAACGGCCGGAAAGCGGCCGCAAACGGCCCGGGGCCGTGGGCGTGTCGTGAACTGCGTCACGCTGTGGGCCCCGGCAGGGCACGTGGCGTATAATTCGCGCCACTTTGAAGCGGATCGCTGGTGTAGCTCAGCTGGTAGAGCAACTGATTCGTAATCAGTAGGTCGCCCGTTCGAGTCGGGCCACCAGCACCAAGAAGGCACCCGATGGCTGCGCGCATCCTGGTGGTGGACGACGACGAAGGCCTCCGCGATCTGCTGCGGCTGCATCTCACGTCGGCAGGCTACGAAGTGGAGGTCGCCGCCGACGCCATCGCCGCGGGCTACGTGGTCCTCAAGGCGCAGCCCGACCTGATCATCACCGACGTCAAGATGCCGCACATGGACGGCTTCGAGTTCGTGGCGGCCCTGAAGGCGGACACCACGCTGCCGCGCATCCCGGTGATCTTTCTCACCTCGGTGGAGGATGGCGATTCGCGCGGGCGCGAGCTGGGCGCGGTCGGCTACATCACGAAGCCGGTGCGCGCCGACCGCCTGCTGTCGCTGGTGGCGCAGCACGTGCCGGGCGGCGCGATTCCGATCGGCTGAGCGCGGCGCCCCGCCTCAACCGCGCTGCGCGCACTCGTGCAGCGTGGCACCTTCGAAGTCCCGCGCGATGCCCTGCAGCCGCGCCCGGAGCGACGACTCGACGTCTCGTACCTGGAACCACAGCTTGGGCACCCGCGTGTCGCGCCGACCAATGACCGCGGTCCTCACGCCTTTCGCGCGCAGCGCCTGCAGGTGCGCCTTGGCGGCGTCTTCGGTGCTGAATACGCCGAGCGACAGCGCCCAGCGCATGGGACCGGCGTCCTGCAGGATGAAGTAGTCGTCGATCTCGAGCTTCTTGAGTTCGCCTGCCTTGCGCGACGCTGCCGCACGGCTGCCCTGAGAGGGCATGTGCACCCACCAGCTGGCGGTTTCTTCGCCGCGATATTGCGCGAGCCGCGGGCCGAGCGCGAGCGGCTCCAGGCGCTGGGCGGCGCGCGAGGCGTCGGCCGGGCTGAAGCTGCCCCATTCGAGGCAGGCGAGCGGCGCCGGCTCGGGCGGGGACACGGCCGGCCTGGGCTTCGCCGGCGGCGCCGCCGGCCCGCGGGCGAGCTCGCGCGCCGCGACGATGCGCAGCTTCTGCGGCTCCAGCTCCCGGGTCAGCGGCTGGCGGTCCACCGCTGGATCCGCCGGCGCGAGAAAGCGCATCCAAGCGAAGAAGCCGAGGTTGGCGGCGAGCAGCAGCAGAAACAGCAGCCTCATGACCAGGCGATCCTCGCCAGCCCCTCCAGCACCAGGTTCTCCACATAGCGGCAGGGAATATCGAGCTGCTCGATGAGGGCATTGCCGGCGCCGCCCGACACCAGGCATTGCGCGCCCGGTCCCGCCACCCGGAACATGCGCTCGACCGCGCCCGCCTGCGCGTGCCGGCAGCCGGTTTCGATGGCGTCGACGGTGTTGCGCGGCATGTCGACGAAGCGCCCTTCCTGCAGCGGCAGACGCCCGGTGTGCTCGTGCAGGACGAAGCGCATCAGCTCCACGCCCGGCAAGATCAGGCCGCCGAGGAATTCGCCGGCCGCCGACAGCAGGTCGGCGGTCGTCGCGGTGCCGGCATTGACCACGAGGCAGGCGCCGGGATGCAGCGCGCGCGCCGCCACCAGCGAGGCCCAGCGGTCCGGCCCGAGCTGGCCGGGCCGCTCGTAGCGGCTCGTCACGCCGCAACGCTCCGCCTCGCCCTTCAGCCAGAACGGCTCGGCGTCGAAGATGCGGGTCCAGTTGACGAGCAGCTGGTGCGCGCCGTCGCCAGCGACGTTCGAGATGACGATGCGCTCCGGATTCGCATGCGTCGCCGCGAACGGGTTGATGTCGTGGTTGGCGGCGGCGAATTCGATCAGCGACACGGTGGCGAGGCTCGACCAGCCGTTGCCGTCGTGCCAGCCCCACTTGACGCGCGAGTTGCCGGCGTCGATGGCGAGGATCATGCGGGCCGCGCCCGCGTGACGCTGCCGTTGCGCACGGTGCGCACCCCGTAACGCGTGCGCAGCTGCAGCGCACCGTCGTCGGCGAGGCCCGCGGCGATTCCCGCCAGCCGGCGCCCATCGGCGAGGCGCACGCGCAGGCGCTTCCCGGCATGCGCATGCAGCGCTTCCCAGTCCTCGCGGAAAGCGCCGAAGCCATCGGCGTCGAACGCGCGCAGCGCGGCGAGGAGCCCGCGCGCCAATGCGCCGATCACGGCATTGCGTTCGGGCAGCGGCTGCAGAATATCCTCGAGCGCCGCCACCTCGCGCCGCAGCCGCGCGGCGAGGCGGTGTGCGTCGCGGTGATTGACGCCGACGCCGATCACCGCGGCGCTGCCTGCGCCCTGCGCGCGCGTCTCCACCAGAATGCCGCCGAGCTTGGCGCCGCGCGCCAGGAGATCGTTCGGCCATTTCAGTGCCACATCGCGTGCGCCGAGCGCGCGCAACGCCCGTACCGCGGCAACACCGGCGACGATCGACAGGCCGCCGAGGTCGCGGGCCGGACGTCGCAGCGGCAGGCCAAGCGAGAACAGCGCGCCGCAGCCCGGCTCGCTATGCCAGCGCCGGCTGCGCCGGCCGCGGCCAGCCGTCTGCTCGTCCGCCGCGAGCAGCACCGGCTGCGTCAGCCGCCCGGCGAGCAGCGCGGCATTGGTCGAGGCGCAGCGCCCGAGGACCCGCACTTCGACACCCGGGACGCGGATAGCGGCTGCACTGAGTCGATCCATCGGCGCTAGTGTACGGTTTACGCCGCGCCGAAGGCGAAATCGCGTCCCGGTGCCGCCTCGAACAGCGCGCGGGTGTATTCATGGCGCGGGGTCGCGAAGACCTCCGCCGCCGGACCGTATTCGACGATGCGGCCCTGGGACATGACCGCCACGTGGTCGCAGATCTGCGCGGCGACGCGCAGGTCGTGCGTGATGAAAAGCATCGCCAGGTTGAGCCGGGTGCGGATGTCCTCGAGCAGCTCGAGCACCTGGGCCTGCACGGAGACGTCGAGCGCCGAGACCGCCTCGTCGGCGATCAGCAGCTCGGGCTCCTGCGCCAGGGCGCGCGCGATGCAGATGCGCTGGCGCTGGCCGCCGGAGAACTGGTGCGGATAGCGGCTCATCGAGCCCGGGTCCATGCGCACCAGCTCCATTAACTCGCGCGCGCGCTCGATCGCCTGGTGGCGCGGCACGCCGTAGTTGAGCGGACCTTCGATGACCGCTTCGAGCACCGTGCGGCGCGGGTTAAGTGAGCGATACGGGTCCTGGAACACGATCTGCACGCGGCGCCGCAGCGGCCGCAGCTCGGCCGCGGACATGCGCGCGATGTCGACGCCGTGCAGGCGGACCTCGCCCGAGGTTGGATCGATGAGGCGGATGATGCAGCGCGCGACGGTCGACTTGCCCGAGCCGGATTCACCGACGATGCCGAGCGTCTGCCCGCGGCGGATCTCGATCGACACGTCCTGGACGGCATTGACTTCGCGCCGGCGGCCGAACCAGCCGCGATCGTGGTAGGTCTTGCACAGGTCCACGGTGCGCAGCACCGGCTCGGTGGCGCCTTCGGCGCTGCGCCCGTGCGGCTGCAGCGTCGGCACCGCGCCGATCAGCATCCGGGTGTAGTCGTGGCGCGGGCGCTTGAGCACCTCGTCCTTGCCGCCCAGCTCGACCAGCTTGCCCAGGCGCAGCACGGCGACGCGGTGCGCGACGTCGGCGACGACGCCGAAGTCGTGCGTAATGAACAGCACCCCGGTGCCGTGGCGCTTCTGCAGGTCCTGGATCAGCTTCAGGATCTGCGCCTGCGTGGTGACATCGAGCGCCGTGGTCGGCTCGTCGGCGATCAGCAGCGCCGGCTCGAGCACCAATGCCATGGCGATCATGATCCGCTGGCGCTGGCCGCCCGAGAGCTGATGCGGGTAGGAGGCGACGATGCGCTCGGGCTCGGGCAGCGCGACTTCGCGCACGATATCGAGGATCTTCCCGCGCCGCTCGGCCGCGGTGAGCTGCGTATGCTCGCGCAGCACCTCGTCGATCTGGTCGCCGCAGGTCATGACCGGATTGAGCGCGGTCATCGGCTCCTGGAAGATCATCGACATGCGTGACGCGCGCAGCTGGCGCAGCCGAGGGGCGCCGGCCCGCGCGACGTCTTCGCCTTCCAGCAGGATCTCGCCCGCGGTTACCGGCAGCGTTGCTGGCAGCAGGCCCATGATCGCCTGCGCGATGACCGACTTGCCCGAGCCCGATTCCCCGACCAGGCAGACGATCTCGCCGCGGTCGACCGTGAACGAGACGTTCGCGGCCGCCTCGCGCCGGTCGCCGCCCGGCGGCAGGGCGATCGTCAGGCCGCGGACCTCGAGCACGCTCATACGCGCTTCGCCATCTTCGGGTCGAGCGTGTCGCGCAGCCCGTCGCCGAGGATGTTCACGGCGAGCACGGTGATGGCGAGGAACACGCCCGGGATGAAGATGTTGTGCGGATACTGGTTAAATTGCGGCCGGCCTTCGGCCATGATGTTGCCCCAGGTCGGGATGTCGGGGGGCAGCCCGACGCCGAGGAACGAAAGGATCGCCTCGACCAGGATCGCCGCCGCGCAGATGTAGGTGCCCTGCACGACGAGCGGCGCGACCGTGTTGGGCAGGATGTGGCCGAACATGATTTTCCAGGTCGGCGTGCCCAGCGCCACCGCGGCCTCGACGTAGGGCTCCTCGCGGATCGAGAGCACGAGCGAGCGCACCAGGCGCGTGACGCGCGGGATCTCGGGAATGGCGATGGCGATGATGACCGTGGTGAGGCTGCCGCGCCACATCGCCACCAGGGCGATGGCGATCAGGATCGCCGGGATCGCCATCAGCCCGTCCATGATGCGCATCAGCACACCGTCGATCCAGCGCAGGTACCCGGCGGAAAGGCCGCTGACGATGCCGAAGGCGAGCGACAGCATCGCTGCGAGCAGGCCCACGGCCAGCGAGACGCGCGTGCCGTACATCACGCGACTGTAGATGTCGCGCCCGAAGGAGTCGGAGCCGAACAAGAACTTGTGCTTGATGATCTCGCCGTCGAGTGTCGTGATCTCGCCGGCCTGCCCCGGCACCAGGTCGCGGCTCGCGGCGTCGAACAGCGTCGGGTCCACGGTGCCGAGCCACGGCGCTGCGACCGCGATGATGACGAGCAGCGCAAGCGCCGCGCCGCCGATGCGCACCGACCAGTTGCGGCGCACGCGCGCCCACGCGTTCGCCTGCAGCGCGACATTGGCGGACTCGACCGAGAGCGTCTGCAGATTCATCAGTACCGGATCCGCGGGTCGAGGAACACATACGACAGGTCGACCAGCAAGTTGACCAGCACGTACACCACGGAAAAGAACAGGATCACGCCCTGGATCGTCGGAAAGTCGCGCGACAACACGGCGTCCACCGTCAGGCGGCCGAGCCCGGGAATCGCGTACACCGACTCGGTGACCACGACGCCGCCGATCAGCAGCGCGATGCCGATGCCGATCACGGTCACGATCGGCACCGCGGCATTGGCCACCGCGTGGCGCACCAGCACGCGCAACTCGGGCAGGCCCTTGGCGCGCGCGGTGCGAATGTAGTCCTCGCCAAGCGCCTCCAGTACCGAGGCGCGCGTGACGCGCGCGATCAGCGCGATGAAGATCACCGACAGCGTGATCGAGGGCAGGATGAGATGCTGCAGCCAGGGCCCGGCGCCGTCGGCGAAGCGCTTGTAGCCCTGCACCGGCAGCCAGCCCAGCTTGAGCGACACGATCCAGATGAGGATGTAGGCGAGCACGAACACCGGGATCGAGAAACCCAGGACGGAAAAGCCCATCAGCGCGCGGTCGAACCAGCCGCCGAAACGCCACGCCGCGATCGCGCCCAGCGGCACCGAGACCAGCACTGCGAAAACGATGGTGAGCGCGGCCAGCGACAGCGTCGGCTCGAGGCGCTGCGCGATCAGTTCGGTGACCTGGACCTTGTAGTAGAAGGACTCGCCCAGGTTGCCGGTGAGCATGTGCCCGAGCCAGATGCCGAACTGCACGAGAATCGGCTGGTCGAGCCCAAGCTCGATGCGAATGCGCGCGATCTGGTCGGCACTCGCGGCGTCGCCCGCCAGGATCGCCGCCGGGTCGCCGGGCGTCAGGCGCAGCAGCAGGAAGACGAGCACCGCCACGATCGCGAGGACCGGGACGGTGGCGAGGACGCGGCGGGCGATGAAATTCAGCATGCGTGCAAAAAGTAACGGCTCCTCGACCCTGGCGGGCGGGAGCCGTTGTTCCCGATCAGCCCGGCGTCAGTTCTTCTTCACGTTCCAATAGATGTTCGCCAGCCCGGCCATGATCAGCCCGGTGATGTTCGAGCGCATTGCCACCGGTTGCGCGTACTCGCCGAGCGGCGCATGCGTGGCATTCGCGAAGGCCTCGGTCTGGATCGCCTCGGCAAGCTTCTTCTTCTTTGCTTCGTCGGTCTCGCGCATGAACTGCGCGCGCAGCCCCTGGAGCTTGGCGTCGTCCGGCCAGCCGAACCAGCCCGATTTCTCGCCGCGCGCATCGAGCGCGGCGTTGTTGACCGGGCTCCAGATGTCGGGCGCCACCCAGGCGGTGCAGAACATGTTCCAGCCGCCGGCCGAGGGTGGATCTTTCTTCGCGCGCCGCGACACCAGGGTCTGCCAGTCCATCGCCTGCAGGTCGACCTTGAATCCCGCTTGGCGCATCAGCTGGGCGGCAACGTCGGGCAGCTTGCCGATCGAGTCCAGGTCGGTCGGCTTCATCAGGACCACGGGCGTGCCGTCGTAGCCGGATTGTTTGA
>JAOTWE010000285.1 GCA_029863065.1 Betaproteobacteria bacterium | reverse complement strand
GGTCGAGAACGAGCGCGCCATCCGCGAAAGCGAGCTCGACACGGAGATCGCGGTCGGGCAGAAAAAGAACCAGTTCCGCGACGCGGAAATGCAAGCCAACGTCGCCCTGGAAGAAAAGCGCAAGGAGTACGTGGCGCGCAATGCGCACAATACCCGCACGCTCGCCGAGGCCGAAGCGCACCGGCTGGGCGCGGTGATGAAAGCGCTGGAGAGCGCCGACCCGCGCATCGTCCAGGCGCTGGCCGCCGCCGGCATGCAGCCCAGCCAGCTCATCGCACAGGCGTTCGGCGGCATCGCCGAGAAAGCGGAGAGAATCGGGCAGCTGAACGTTTCCCCCGACCTGCTGCAGTCGCTGCTCGCCGCCGCGCCGGCCGGCGCGGCGCGCAAGGGATGAGCGCGGGCGGCCGGATGAACCCGCACCTCGAGCGCAAATTGGTCCTGGTGACGCGCAAGACGCGGCTCGAAGAGCTGCTGGCGCGCCACCACACGGCCGCGCAGGCGAAGTTCTATGTCGAGCACCTGGGCGCCGACTTCGCCGAGTACCAGCGCGAGCACGAGGCGTACGTCGAAGCAAGACGCACCACCGTGGACGCGCTCGAGGCGCACGGCCGCTACCAGGTGATCGACCGCGCGTTCCTGCCGAACTTCCTGTTCGCGCCGCAGGACGTGGTGCTGGCGCTCGGGCAGGACGGCGTGGTGGCCAACACCATGAAGTACCTCGACGGGCAGCCGCTGGTCGGCCTCAACCCGGATCCGTCGCGCTACGACGGCGTCCTGCTGCCGTTTCGCCCGCGCGAGCTGGCGCCGCTGCTTCCGGACCTGCTCGCCGACCGCCGCCCGACCAAGGACGTGACGATGGCCAGGGCGGTGCTGACCGACCGGCAGGCGCTGTACGCCGTGAACGATCTGTTCATCGGCCCGAAATCCCATACCTCCGCGCGCTACGAGATCCGGCATGGCCGGCAGGCCGAGACCCAGTCCTCGAGCGGCATCATCGTTTCGACGGGGCTCGGATCCACCGCGTGGATGCGCAGCATCGTCACGGGCTCGACGGCGATCGCCGGCGCCGTGCTGCATCGCAAGGGCGACATCGAGTACCGGCCGCTGCCCTGGAACGCGGATCGCCTGCAGTTCGCGGTGCGCGAGCCGTTCCCGAGCAAGACGTCGCAGACCACGCTCGCGTTCGGCGAGATCAAGGCGAACGACGCGCTGACGCTGCGATCGCTGATGCCGGAGAACGGCGTGATCTTCAGCGACGGCATCGAGGCCGATTTCCTGGAATTCAATTCCGGCGCCGAAGCGACGATCACGGTGGCCGAGCGGCGTGGAAAGCTCGTGGTCTAGGACAATTGCGGCTGCGGCGTGGTCAGACCATACCAATCCACCCGCCGCGTCGCGATCATCACCGCCGCCAGCAGGCCGAACAAGAGCATCGCGCCGCCGAGCAGCGAGTAGTCCTCGGCCTTGAGCAGCGCGTAGAGCATCGCGTAGAGCGCGCCGAGCGCGCCGCCGAAGGCGAGGCCGAGCGCGGCGCTGCGCAGGACGCGCACCAGGTAGCCGGCGATGAGCCCGACGCAGGCGAAGGTGGCGATGGCGTAGGCCAAAGCGAAGTCGATGTGCTCGGAAAGCGCGGTGAGCAGCAGGAAGAACATCGCCAGCGCGAGGCCCACCAGCGCGTACTGGATCGGGTGCAGGGCGAGCCGGCGCAGCAATTCGAACAGCAGGAACGCGGCGAAGGTGAGGCCGATGAACAGAAAGCCGTACTTCGAGGCGCGCTCGAGCTGCTGGTACAGGCCCGCGGGCTCGATGAAGGAGACGGCGAGCTCCTGGCGGTTCGCGACGCCCGGCGCGGCGTACTGCGAGACCTGCCACTCGGCCAGGAACCCCTGCGCGCCGATCTCGTGGCGCAGCGGCAGGAAGCGCCCGGCGAAGGACGGATGCGGCCAGTCGGAGCGCATCGTCACGGTGGTATTGCTGCCGAGCGGCGCGACGGCGAAGGCCGTCGAGCCCGCGAGCTCGATGGCGAAGGCGAATTCGAACGATTGCGGCTGCGCCGCGCGCGAGCCGACAAGCCCGGGCAGCGGCACGTGCACGCCGCCGGGCAGGGCGGCGGTGTCGCCGGAGCCGGCCTCGATGGCGTGCCCGGCGCCCGCGATCACGAGCGGCGACACGCTGCGGATGCCGCCCGGGTCCGAGACGCCGACCACCAGGCGCGGCGTGCCCCATTTGATGCGGCTCGCGGAGTCGTTCAGGCCGAAGCGCGCCGGCAGGTTGAAGCGGCCGCGCGCCTCGGCGCTCGCGCTGTACAGGCGCGCCTTGTAGATGCCGCGCGCCTTCTCGCTCACCTTGGCGCCGATCCGCCAGTCGACGCTGTCGGCCGGCAGCCGCAGGAGCCGCGACTCGGTGCGCTCGGTGCGGCGCTCGCGCGGCCTGCCGTCGATCGTTTCCTGCACCACCTCGGTCCAGGTGCGCCAGTAGGGCACGGCGAGATAGGGGCCGGCGAGCGTCTGGCGAGCGCCCCAGCCCTGCGCGATGCCCGCGACCGCCACGTCGCGGCGCGCCTGGCGCTCGGCGATCAGGCCCTGGATCATCGTCACCGGCACGAACATCGCCAGGGCGAGCAGCGCGATGACGGCGGGCTTGGCGGCGGCGGCGAGTTTCATGGCGACCCCTCGAGTTGGCTGAGACGAGCATGCCGGGACGATGTGGCAAAGCAGGGGCGGATTGCGGAGAACTGCGGGCGAATCCAGGCCGCGTACTCTGTAAGATGCACCGACAAAGATGTGGGAACTCCTCGCCCTCGCGCTCGCGCTCGCCGGCGCCTGGCTGTGGATCGACAGCCTGCGCGCGCGCGAGCACGCCATCGCCGCCGGGCGCGCGGCGTGCACGCGCTACGGCGTGCAGCTGCTTGACGAGACCGTGGCCTTCGCGCGGCTGCGCCTGGCGCGCGACCCCGAGGGCCGGCTGCGGCTGCGGCGCACCTACGTGTTCGAATTCTCCGAGACCGGCGACAACCGGCGCCAGGGCGCCATCGTCATGCTCGGCGCGCGGCTCGAGGACCTGCGGCTCGAGCCGTACCGCCTGCAATAGAATGTTGGCGAGATGAGCGGGCGCTACTCCCTGTTGATTCGCGGCGGCACCGTCATCGACGGAACCCGAGCGACGCGCTACGCGGCCGATGTCGCGATCCGCGACGGCCGCATCGCGGCGATCGGCGACCTGGAGAACGCCCGCGCCGACGCCGAGATCGACGCCTCGGGAAAGATCGTCGCTCCCGGCTTCATCGACGCGCACACGCACGACGACCGCCTGCTGCTTTGCGCC
>JAOTWE010000284.1 GCA_029863065.1 Betaproteobacteria bacterium | reverse complement strand
GGCACCTTCGCGGTGGCAACTGTCGCAGGCCCGGATCGCGCCGGATTTGTCCGACAGCCGGTGCGCTTCGACGTTGTCGCGCAGCTCGATCCGGCCGCGGAACGCTTTCGGCGCCGCGCTGCCCTCGGGATTGATCTTCTTCACCAGTTCGAGCAGTTCACGCGCGTCGAGCCCGCCGCCGTTCGCGTCCACCGACTTGGCCAGTTTCTCGAACCAGGGCTCGCCCGGCTTTTCCGTGACCCAGGCCTTGGTCGCCGGATCGTAAAGCCGCAGATCGACCATGCGCAACGCAGCCGGTGCGTGGCAGGCCGCACAGGACACCACTTCATGGTGCAGCGCCGCGTTCGGCAGCCACTTCTGGTGAGCGGCCAGCGCTGCAGCGTGGCAACCGACGCAGGTCTGATAAGCGGTCTTCGGCGTGACCGCGTGCGCGCCGTGGCAACCGGTGCAGGTCGGCGCAAGGGCATTGCCCTCGCGGATCCGCCTGGCGTGCACGCTACCCTCGTGCTGCTTGAACGCGTCCTCGTGGCACTGCTGGCAAACGGCAGCCTGCGCGAGCGAGAACGCGCGCGCGGATGAAAAATTCTTGCCCCCGCCGGGGTGCGTCTTCAAGTCGACTTCGGCATGGCATGCGGCGCAACCGAGAGGCGCATGCACGGACCCTTCGAACGCCGCGGCATCCACGCGCAGCGCAAGCGCATCCCCTGGCCCGAAGGTCTTGGTCAGCCCTTCCTGTCCATGGCAGCCGAGGCAGGCGTTGTCGCCGTCGCTAAGCGCAGCGCTCGCCGGGGCAGCGAACATCAGCCCCGCCGCGAGCAATGCGGCGGCGCGTCGGACCCAAAGCGCAAGATTCCTCATCGGCATCTTATTGTTTTGCTGACATTGCCATGCCCTCCGCCCCTCGGTCTTGACCAGACGCAAGACGAGGCGCTTTGCGCCCCGCTTTGCCCCGGGGAGGGCATCCGGTGCCTAGCTCGCCCTGGCCTTGTTCACCAGAGCACGATAGCCATATCGCGCGAGGAGCACGAGCCCCACGAACGGGAAGGCAATCGCGTAGACAAGGCCGATGAAGGGGGCCGCCACGAACAGGGCGACGTCCTTCACTGTGCGGCGAGCGCCCGATACCGCATCCGCATGCTCTGCGGGTGCCGGCTCGGCCGGCCTGGCCTTGCCGGCCGGGGCGAACATATCTGCCGCCTTCCACGTCATTGCCTCACGCGCGCTACCCTCGATCATCTCGGGCGACAGCGGCTTGTTCAGGAAACCGGCAACGCCGATCTCCTTGGCGCGCGCCTCGCTCGCGGGCGAACCGTAACCGGTGACAATGACCACCGGCAGCCAGGGCCGCGTCGCCTTGATGCGCGCGGCCACCTCGAGCCCGTCCATCCCCGGCATGCGGATATCGGTGAACACGGCGTCGTAATCCTCGCGCGCCAGCTTCGCCAGCGCCTCCGGCCCGTCGTGGGCGGTGATCACCGCGTAGCCCTTGGCGGACAGGACTCGGTCGATGCTCTTGGCGACCACCGGATCGTCATCGACTACCAGAACCCTTGCTTGCGTCGTCATGGCTTGCTCCTTCGTTCAATTTCCACGATTCAATGTACCGGGGCGGCCTCGGCCCGCAGCGCCCACTTCTTGCGCCGCATCGCGCCGCGCGCCGCGTCCATCACCTCATCCGGCGCCGCCGGCTTGGCCAGGTAATTGCAGGCGCCCAGCTGCAGCGCCTCCTTGGCGCTCTCGACGGTCGGGTACCCGGTGATGATCACCACCTCGCTCGCCGGCCACCGCTGCTTGATCGCCTTCAACACGTCCAGGCCCTGGGCGCCGGGCATGCGCAGATCGAGCAGAATCACGTCGAACGGCCGCCGCTCCATCGCCTGCAGCGCCTGCTCGCCGTCGGCGGCGGCCTGCGCGTCGCAGTCCATCCCGTCGAGAATCCGGGCGTAGCTGCGGCGCACGACTTCCTCGTCGTCCACGACGAGGATACTGGCTTTGGCGTTCATCTCATCCTCCGTTCGCGGTCGCGCTGGCCCGGCCTCACGCCCTGGCGGCCCGTTTACGCGCCGCGCGAACGCCGTACCAGGCGAGCATCGCGGCAGCGACGAACGGGAAGGCCGCCGCGTACGCGAGCCCGATGAAGGGCGCTGCCACGAACAGTGCGACGTTCTTTGCGAAGCGGGCGGCACCCGCCAGATTCACCGGCCGCACACCGGCGTAACCCGCGTATCCGTACCCTCTGAGCGTTGCGACGTTGGCTGTGACTCTCATGACATCCTCCGACGTTTAACTTCGCTTGCTGACCTCTCGCCCTATCTCCTGCATCACGCGTGCCAGGCATCCGGCTTTGCAGGAAAGGCGTTAAGAGTCAGCAACTTGATACGACGGGGGTCAGTCCAAGCAGCGGGGAGGAAGCCCGCCAGAGTACATTTTTTTCATGCGCTCGCGCCCGCACGGAATAGCATAAGTCAGAAGATTCAACTGCTTAGGCAGTTCCCGGGGGTGCATATCTCGAATACGCGTAGCATGAAATACGCAGACGATGAGGCCCCCGTCCGGCAGACGCGTCTAGCAGCTCAATAAGGGCGTTGGGGAGGCCCAGCCAATTGCCGCGGCGGGCCGGCCCGGCCGGCGCCGGAATCAGTACGTGCGGTGCTCGAACTTCGCTTGGGCCGGCAGCGGCGCGCCCAGCTTGCGGACGAGGACGCTGATCTGGTAGTTGCTCCGCCAGCGCATCCGGAAGTAAGCGCCGTAGCTCGGCGCGTTGTTGATCACGACCGGCTCGAGCGTTTTCGTCACGCCCGACATGCCGGCCTGCGCAACGCGCATTTCCACTTTCGCGTCGCTGACCGGGGCCTTGGTCTTCGCATCGAGCAGCGAGACATTCAGGTGATAGTAGCCCGGCCCGTCGGGCACCCCGCCGTGCATGACCCTTTCCGCGGATCCTTCCGGGAACAGGCGCAGGGTCTCCGCCGGCACGATTCCCAGGTGCACCTCCATCCCGCCGGCCAGCTTGTAGCGCGGGGCGGCACCGCGCGCCGCCTCCTGGGCGCTCTTCGGCGCCACGGCCCCCGGGTTGATCATGTAGATCACCGCGTTGCGCATCTCGGCGTCCGTCAGGTCGGCCCGGTCGCCGCGCGGCGGCATGCCGCCATGGCCGTGAATCGCCGCCCGCACCGCGCCGTCCAGACCGCCCTTGAGCCGCGGCGCCCAGGCCGCCATATCGCCGATCCGGGGTGCACCGCCGACGCCTTCCTGGTGGCACTTCGAGCACTGCGCCTGCACGATCTGCGCGCCGCTGCGCTCGGCGGCCAGGTCCAGCGCGCTCGCCGGCTCGACCCAGCGGCCG
>JAOTWE010000053.1 GCA_029863065.1 Betaproteobacteria bacterium | reverse complement strand
GCTTCAGCTGGCTGAAGCCGAGCGCCAGCCAGCTGAAGCTCGCCGCACGCTCCGCGGGCGCAGCGAGCGCGCCGACGACATTGTTCAGCGCCACGTGGGTGAACAGAAAACCCATGCCGATCAGCATCGCGGCGAAGAACAGCGTGGCGAGGCTCGGCCAGGCGGCCGGCAGCAGCACGCCGGCCGCGACCGCGACCAACCCGGCGAGCAGCGGCCCGGCCGCGCCGCCGCGGTCGATGCGCCGCCCGGCGTGCACCGCAAGGAGCATCGGCAGGGCGGCATAGAGGGACATGAGTACCCCGACCGTGAGCGGCGTCGCGCCCAGCGCGATGGCGTACAGCGACACAGTCACGCGGCTGCCGACGAACCCCACGTGCGCGAGGATGGTGAGAACGAAGACGAGGCGCAGCGTCACGCCGCGGCTGGCCGCTGGCCGCTCGCGGTCACCAGCGCCACGCCCAGGCAGGTGACGGCGATGCCCACGAACGTGAGTCCGCTCGGCACCACGCCGAACAGCAGGTATTCCAGCACCACGGCGAAGATCGGCGTCAGGTAGAGGATGCTCGTTACCTTCGTGGCCTGGCCGTGGCGCATCAGGGTGTGCAACGCGTTGACGGCGAAGATCGAGGCGAACACGACGAGGAAGGCGATCGCCCCGAACAGCGCCCAGGTCCATTGCACCCGGGCGCCCTCGAAGGCGAAGGCGAGCGGCGTCAGCAGCAGGAGCGACGCGGCGAACTGGATCCAGGCGGCGCTGTACAGGTTCACGGTAGGGCAGAAGACTCGCTGGTAGAGCGTGCCCGCGGTCACGCCCGCGAGCGACACGGTGATGGCGACGAGCGCACCCAGCGTCATCACGCGCACGTCGATCTTGTGCCAGACGACGAGCAGCACGCCCGCCAGGCCCAGCGCGATGCCGGTCCACTGCCGCGGCGCGAGGCGCTCGTGCATCCAGCGCTTGGCGACCATTGCCGTGATCAGCGGCTGCACCGAGAGGATCAGGGCGACGACGCCGGCCGACAGGCCGAGGTATTGCGCGTAGTGGCTGCCCGAGAGCTGGATGCCGTGCATCAGCAGGCCCGCGGCGACGACGTGCGCCAGCTCGCGCGGCGCGCGCGGCCATTCCGGGCGCAGGAGCAGCAGCACGGGCAGGAGGCACAGCATGCCGAGGGCGTAGCGCAGCGACAGGAACGTGAACGGCGCCGCGTACTGGATGCCGATCTTGGTGGCGATGTAGCCCGAGCCCCAGACCGTCACGAAGTACCACGCCAGCAGGGTATCGACCCAGCGGCGCGATGCGGGACTGTCTAGGGCCAGAGCGGCAGGCCGGCGAGGCCGGCGGTCTCGGGCTGACCGGTCATCAGGTTGGCGTTCTGCACCGCCTGCGCCGCGGCGCCCTTGCCGAGGTTGTCGATGGCGCCGAGCGCCACCACCAGTCCGGTGCGCGCGTTCACGGCGTAGGACAGGAACGCGAGATTCGAGCCGGTGGCCCAGCCGGTGTGCGCGCTGCGGCCCTTCTCGAGCGGCACGACCTTGACGAACGGCTCGTCTCGGTACAAGCCCTCAGCCGCCGCGTACAGACGCTTCGCGTCCGCGGCGCCCCTGGGCCGCGCATAGCAGGTGGCGAGGATGCCGCGCGTCATCGGCACGAGGTGCGGCGTGAAGGCGACAGTGGCCTTCTTCCCGCACACCTGCGCGAGCGCCTGTTCCATCTCCGGCACGTGCGGGTGCGCTTCGAGGCCGTAGGCGAACAGGTCTTCGTTGGTTTCCGCGTAGCCGAAGTCGCTGGCGCCGCCGCGGCCGGTGCCGGTGACGCCGCTCTTGGCGTCGATGACGATGCCTTCGGGCTCGATCAGTCCGTCCTTGAGCAGCGGCGCAAGGGCGAGGAGCGACGCCGCCGGATAGCAGCCGGGGTTGGCAATGCGGGTCGCGCCGCGGATCTTGTCGCGCTGCCCGGGCAACTCCGTGAGGCCGTAGGTCCAGCCCTCGACGAAGCGATGGTCGCCGCCGACATCGACGATGCGGATGGCCTTTGCAACCCGGGCAAGCGGTTCGCGCGACTTGCCGGTGGGCAGCGAGGCAAACAGCAGGTCGATGCCCGCGACCTTCTCGGGGACGAAGGGCTCGATCACCAGCTTGCCGGCGGTTTGGCCGGCAAGGGCGGGAAAGCGCTGCGCGAGCGTCTGGCCGGCGGTGGACTCGCCGCCGACGTAGGCGATCTGGAAAGCAGGATGGCCGGCGGCCAGCCGCAGGAGCTCGCTGCCGCCGTAGCCGCTCACACCGACAATTCCGATCTTCATGACCGGAATCGTATCAGTAGGGTGGGCCAACGGCCCACCGTACGGCTTACGCCCGGCCGGCGGCCCGCGCCTGCAGCGCGGCGATGCGCTCCTCGACCGGCGGGTGGGTCGAGAACAGCGCCGCGAATCCCGACGGCTTGCTGGTGATGCCCGCCGTCTGGATGGACTGCGGCAGCGCGCCCGGCTCGATCCCGCCCAGGCGCGCCAGCGCGTTCATCATGGGGCGCGGATTGCCGAGCAGGTCGGCCGAGGCCGCGTCGGCGCGGAATTCGCGCTGGCGCGAGAACCAGGCGACGATGATCGAGGCGAGGATGCCGAACACGATCTGGCAGACGATCACGGTGATGTAGTAGCCCATGCCGATGCCGCGCTCGGTGCGGAAGATCGCCTTGTCGACGAAGAAACCGACCACGCGCGACAGGAACACGACGAAGGTGTTGAGCACGCCCTGGATCAGGGTCAGCGTCACCATGTCGCCGTTGGCGACGTGGCCGATTTCGTGGCCAAGCACGGCTTCCACCTCTTCCTTGCTCATCGACTGCACGAGGCCGGTGGACACCGCCACCAGCGAGGAATTGCGGAAGGCACCGGTGGCGAAGGCGTTCGGCGCGCCTTCGTAGATCGCGACCTCGGGCATGCCGATGCCGGCCTTGTCGGCCAGGCGCTTCACCGTCTGCACCAGCCAGTGCTCGGTGGTGCCTTCGGTGCCGTCGATGACGTGCGCGCCGGTCGACCACTTCGCCATGATCTTCGACATGGCGAGCGAGATGAACGCGCCGCCGAAGCCGAGGACGGCCGAGAACAAGAGCAGGCCGCGATAGTCTATGCCCTCGGCCGTGAGCCAGCGGTCCAGGCCGAGCACGCTGATGACCACCGACAGGAGCAGCAGCACCGCGATGTTGGTGGCCAAAAACAGGACGACGCGCTTCATTTATGATGTCTCCTCATGGCGCTTGGAAAAGGGTGCGCGATGGTAGCGGAAGGTGGGGCCTGCGGCCGCTGGATTCAAGTGCTGGCGGCGCTCTGCGCCCTGCTCGCCGGCTGCGCCGCGCCGGGGCCGGGTGACGGCAAAGTGGCCAAGGCCTTCCACAGCATGCCGGAAGCTTCGGTCCCGCTGGCGCCGCCGTCGGTCGCCACCACGCTCGCCGAGTACCAGCGCGAGGTCGCGGGCCTCCTGCAGACGGCGAATCGCGGCATGGTGTTCCAGGGCCCGCCGCCCAATCCGTTGCGCGCCGTCATCGTCATGCGCGCCGAGATCGACGTTCTGGGCGAGGCGCGCCGGCTGGACCTGGTCCGCGCGCCCTGGCACGACCCGTGGCTGGCGGAGCTCGTCGCCCAGACCATGCGCCAGGCGGAGCCGCTCCCGCGCCCCTCGATGAAGCTCCTCAAAGGCGCGAGCAGCGTCACCATCACGGAGACCTGGCTGTTCGACTACGAGGGGCGCTTCCGGCTGCGCTCGCTGTCGCTGCCGCAGGCCGAGCCGCCGGAAGAGGACGAAGAGGAAGTCTTCTAGCCGCGGCGGCGGCGTGCCATGCCGGTGCTCAATCCGATCGAGCAGGGCTCGCGAACCTTGGGCGGCGAGGTACCGGAGACGCTCGCCGCCGCCGTGCGCGACGCCTGCGCGGCGCACTACGATGCCGCACGCCATGTCTTCGATTACGCGCGCTTCGCGCAGTCACCTGAATTTTCGGAGCTGCGCATGGCCGCACGCGCGCTCGCCGACTTTGATGCCGCCGCGCTGCAGATCGGCCTGCGGCTGACGTTCTGGCTGAACGTCTACAACGCGCTCGTGCTGCATGCGATCGTCGCCCGCCGCGCGCTCGCTGGCGTGCGCGCCGTCGGCGACTTCTTCACGGCCTCGCAATACATGGTCGGCGGCCACGTGTTCTCGCTGGACGAGATCGAGCACGGCCTGTTGCGCATCAACGCGCCTCGACTCGCGTTCGGCGCGAAGCCGCTGCGCCGCGACGGACCCCGTTACGCGCTCGCGCCGTACATGTTCGACGAGCGCGTGCATTTCGCCATGTACTCGGCCTGCCGTTCGTCGCCGCCGCCGGCGGCGTACGCCGCCAAAGGCCTCGCCGAGTCCCTGGAGCGGGCCACGTGCGACTACCTATCGGCGCATGTGCGCCTCTCGGCGGACGGCGCCTCGCTCCTGGTGCCGAAGCTCTTCGACTGGTACGCGGCGGATTTCGGCGGCAAACGCGGCGTGCTCGAGTTCGTCCTCTCGCGCATGCAGGGCGACGACATCGCGGCGGCCGCCACGCGCCACGGCCTGCGGCTGCGCCTGCGCTACGCCGAGTACGACTGGACGCTGAACGCCGTTTAGGCGTCCGCCAGCAGCATGCGCGCGCCCTTCTCGGCGATCATGGTGGTCGGGGCGTTGGTATTGCCCGAGGTGATGCGCGGCATGATCGACGCGTCGATGACACGCAGGCGCTCGAGGCCGCGCACGCGCAGCCGCTCGTCCACCACCGCGAGCGCGTCGTTGCCCATGCGGCAGGTGCCGATGGGGTGGAAGATGGTGGTGCCGAGCTCGCCCGCCGCCTGTTCCAGCGCCGCCTGCGATTGCACTGCCGCACCCGGCTTGAATTCTTCGGGCCGGTACTTCGCCAGCGCCTTGGCCGCCATGATGCGGCGCGTGGCGCGGATTGCATCCACCGCCACCTTGCGGTCTTCCGGCGCCTGCAGGTAGTTCAGCTTGATCTCCGGATAGGTGAACGGGTCGGCGGACTTTACGCGCACCCAGCCGCGCGAGGCCGGGCGCAGATTGCACACGCTCGGCGTGATCGCCGGGAACGGGTGCAGCGGGTCGCCGAACTTGTCGAGCGACAGCGGCTGCACGTGCCATTCGATGTTGGCGGTGGGCTGCGACGGGTCGCTTTTTGCGAAGGCGCCGAGTTGCGACGGCGGCATGGTGAGCGGCCCGGTGCGGAACATCAGGTACTCCAACCCCATCGCCGCCTTGCCCCACAGGCTGTTGGCCATGGTGTTGAGGGTCTTCACGCCGCTCACCTTGTACTGCAGGCGGATTTGGAGATGGTCGTGGAGGTTTTCGCCCACGCCGGGCAAATCGTGAAGAACCGGAATGCCACACTGTTGCAGCAAGCCACCCGGACCCACACCCGACAATTGCAGTATTTGGGGTGATCCGATCGCGCCGGCCGCGAGGACCACCTCGCGCGAAGCTTTGGCGAAGCGCGAGTCGCGGCCGGCGCGAAATGTGACCCCGGAAACCGTCCGGCCTTCAATTTGCAGGCCGGTCACATGCGCATCTGTGACGACAGTCAGGTTCTTGCGATGCAGGACTGGTCTAAGGAAGGCTTTGGTCGCGCTCCACCTGACCCCCCGCTTCTGATTCATCTGAAAATACGCGCAGCCCGTGTTGTCGCCGGTGTTGAACACGCGAATCGGCGCGATGCCGCACTCGGCGGCCGCCGCGCGCCAGGCATCGAGGATCTCCCAGCGCACGCGCGGATCCTCGACGCGCAGCTCGCCGCCGGCGCCGTAGGTGTCGACCGCGCCGTGCTGGTAGTCCTCGAGCGACTGGAACAGGGGCAGCACTTCGTCCCAGGTCCAGCCGCGGTTGCCGAGCGCCGCCCAGTGGTCGTAGTCTTCCTTCTGGCCGCGCATGTGGATCATGGCGTTGATCGACGAGCAGCCGCCGAGCCCGCGGCCGCGCGCGTAGTGGATGGAGCGGCCGGCCAGGTGCTCGTCCGGCGAGGTCTTGTAGCACCAGTCGGTGCGCGGATTGTCGATGGTGTAGAGATAGCCGACCGGGATGTCGATCCAGAAGTAGTCGTCGCGGCCGCCGGCTTCGAGCAGCAGGACCCGGGTGTTCGGATCGCCGCTGAGGCGGTTGGCGAGCAGGCAGCCGGCGCTGCCGGCGCCGACGATGACGTAGTCGAAACTGCCGAATTCACGCATGCGGGGATTGTAGAGTCATGGGCCACAGAATAGGGATCGACCTGGGCGGGACGAAGATCGAGGCGCTGACCCTCGATGCCCAGGGACGCGAAGTGTTCCGCAAGCGCGTGCCGGCGCCGACCTCCGGTTACGACGCCACGCTCGCGGCCGTGGCAGCGATCGCGCGCGAAGCCGGCGAGGGATCGCTCGGCATCGGCATTCCCGGCGCGCTCTCGCCGGTCACCGGCCTGGTGAAGAACGCCAACTCCACGCACCTCATCGGCCATCCCTTCAAGCAGGATCTGGAGCGCGCGCTGGGGAGGGAGGTGAGGATGGCGAACGACGCCAACTGCTTCGCGCTGTCGGAAGCGGTGGATGGCGCCGCCGCCGGCGCCGAAGTGGTGTTCGGCGTGATTCTCGGAACGGGCGTCGGCGGGGGCGTCGTGGTTCGCGGCCAGGTGCTCACCGGCCCCAATGCCATCGCCGGCGAATGGGGCCACAATCCGCTGCCGCTACCGACGGCGCAGGACCTGCCATTGCGCGAGTGCTACTGCCATCGCCTCGGCTGCATCGAGGCCTACCTGTCGGGGCCGTCGTTCGCGCGCGACCACGAGCAGGCTACCGGCGAGCGGCTCTCGCCGGAGGAGATCGTGCGCCGCGGCGCCGAGGCCACGCTCGCGCGCTACGAGGAGCGCCTGGCGCGCGCGCTCGGCAGCATCATCAACGTGCTCGACCCCGACGTGGTGGTGCTGGGCGGCGGCATGTCCAACGTGCAGCGCATCTACGACAACGTGCCGAAGATCTGGGGTCGCTACATCTTCTCGGACTACGTCGCTACGCGGCTGGTGCGCGCCATGCACGGCGATTCGAGCGGCGTGCGCGGTGCGGCGTGGCTGTGGGGCGGCCCGCCGCCGCCGCAGTAGAATTCGCGCATGTCACGCATCCTCGTCACCGCAGTGCTCTTCGCCGCACTCGCCGGCTGCGGCACCACCCTGCTGGGTCGCGATCGCTGCGCCGCCACTTTGGACCTCGCCTGGAAGGAACTCGACATCGCCAAGGTCGAGGGGTTCGCGGGCTCCGTGAGCTATGCCAAGGCGGTGGGCCTGCTGACCGCGGCCAAAACCCAGCAGACCCTGGAGAACTTCGATCGCTGCGTCGACGAGGCTGGACGCGCGCGCTTCTACATCGGGGAATCGCGCCGCGGGCGCTAGCCGCTCAGTCGTCCCGCCGGCGTGCGCCGAGATCGACGATGCGCGCCGAGCGCTCGAAGGTCCAGTAGGCCCAGGCCCAGTCGATCAGCACCACCAGGCGGTTGCGGAATCCGATCAGGAAGTAGATGTGCGCCGTGAGCCAGGCGAACCAGGCGAGCCAGCCCCAGACGTGGATCCTGCCGAACATCGCCACCGCCTTGCTGCGGCCGATGGTCGCGAGCTGCCCGTAGTCGCTGTAGCGAAACGGCCGCGTCGGCCGGCCGGCGAGTGCGGACACGATATTGCGGGCCGCGAGCCGGCCCATCTGCTTCGCGGCCGGCGCGACGCCGGGAACGGGCGGCTGGTGATCGGGCTGGAAAGCGAGGTCGCCCACCACCTGGACATCGGGATGGCCGGGCACCGTCAGGTCGGGCTCGACGATGATGCGGCCACCGCGCGCCAGCGGCACGCCCAGCGTGGCGCCCAGCGGGCTTGCGGCGACGCCCGCGCACCAGACCACGGTCTTCGCTTCCAGGCGATCGCCGCCGAGCTGCACGCCTTGCGCATTGATGCCCGTGACTTTGCGGCCCAGCCACACCGTCACGCCCAGGCGCTCGAGCTGCAGCCGCGCGCGCTCCGAGAGGTCCGGCGTGTAGGGCGGCAGCACCCGGTCCATGGCCTCGACCAGGACGACGCGCGCATTGCGCGGATCGAAGCGGCGGAATTCGCCGCGCAGCGTGTGGCGCGCGATCTCGGCGAGCATGCCCGCCATTTCCACCCCGGTGGCGCCGGCGCCGATCACCACGAACGTCAGCCAGGCGGCGCGCTTCACCGGGTCGACTTCGCGCTCCGCGTGCTCGAAAGCGAGAAACACGCGCTTGCGGATCTCGAAGGCGTCCTCGAGCGTCTTCAGCCCCGGCGCGTGCGCGCGCCATTCGTCGTGGCCGAAATAGCTGTCGGTGGCGCCGGTGGCGAGGATCAGCCGGTCGTAGGCGAGGGCCTCGCCGTTCTCCAGCACCACCTGCCGCGAAGCGACATCCACGCGCTGCGCCTCGCCATAGAGCACGGTGACGTTGCGCTGCCGCGCCAGGATGCGCCGGATCGGCTCGGCAATGGCCGGTGCGGCGAGTCCGGCGGTGGCCACCTGGTAGAGCAAAGGCTGGAATAGATGGTGGTTGGTGCGATCCACCACGGTGATGTCCACTGGCGCACGGCGCAGCGCGCGCGCAGCGAACAGGCCGCCGAAGCCGCAACCGATTATGACGACGCGGGGAGTCATGCGGCTATCATAGGTCCTCTATGGATGCGCTCAAGCCGGGACTTCAGGGCCGTGCCGATCTGCTGGTCGGCGAGGAGCATACCGCACCGCGCGTCGGCAGCGGCCGCGTGCACGTGCTCGCGACGCCCGTGATGATCAATCTTTTCGAGGCGGCAGCGCTCGACGCCGTGGAGCGCCTGCTGCCGCCCGGCCGCCAGAGCCTGGGCACGGTGCTCAATGTCCGGCACATCGCCGCGACGCCGGTCGGCATGCGCGTTACCGCCAGCGCCGAGGTGACCGCCGTGGAGGGCCGGACAATCCGCTTTCGCCTCGAGGCGCGCGACGAAAAGGACCTCATCGGCGACGGCACGCATGAGCGCGTGGTGGTCAATGTCGCCAAATTCGACGAGCGCGTGCAGCGCAAGCTATTGAAGGGGGAAACATCATGACGGCAGTCGGCGTGATCGGCCTGGGGTCGATGGGCGGCGGCGTGGCGAAATCCCTGCTGCGCGCGAAATTCGACGCGCACGTGTTCGACGTTCGGGCGGAGGCGAGGCAGGCCTTCGTCGCGCAGGGCGCCAAGGCGGCGGCGAGCCCGGCGGCGCTCGGCGCGGCCTGCGACGTGGTCGTGGTGCTGGTGGTCAACGCGGAGCAGACCGAAAAGGTGCTGTTCGGCGAGCAGGGCGCTGCGGGCGCGATGAAGAAAGGCGGTGTGGTGATCTCGAGCGCGACGCTGGCGCCGGATGTCGCCGAGCAGTTCGGGGCGCGGCTGGCCGAAGCGGGGCTCCTGATGCTCGATGCGCCGGTCTCGGGCGGCGCCGCCAAGGCCGCGAGCGGCGAAATGACGATCATGGCCTCGGGCCCGGCCGAGGCCTTCGCCAAGTGCCAGAAAGTGCTCGACGCGATTGCCGCCAAGACCTACCGGCTGGGCGAGCGCGCGGGACAGGGCTCGAAAGTGAAGATGATCAACCAGCTGCTCGCCGGGGTGCACATCGCCGCGGCCTGCGAGGCGATGGCGCTCGGCATCCGCGCCGGCGCCGACCCGCAGACGCTCTACGAGGTGATCTCGAACAGCGCCGGCTCGTCGTGGATGTTCCAGAACCGCGTGCCGCATATCCTCGCCGGCGACTACACCCCGCTCTCGGCGGTGAACATCTTCGTCAAGGACCTCGGCATCGTGCTCGATACGGCGAAGAAATTCGCCTTCCCGCTGCCGCTCACCGCGGCGGCGCACCAGCTCTACCTCGCGGCCGCCGCGCAAGGCCACGGGCTCGAAGACGACTCGTCGGTGGTGAAGGTTTACGCGGCGCTGGCGGGGCTCGAGCTGCCGAAAGAGCCCGCAGGCTAGTACGGCCTTACGCCGAACAGCCAGGCGTGAAAGGCAATCACGACTGCGAACGCCACCAGCCCGACCGCAGGCTGCACCCAGCCGATCTCGCGCCAGACTAGGCGATTGCGCCCCTGCGCGACGGCGAGGAACGGCACGTTCGAAGTGCGTGCGGCGAAGCGCTGCCAGTCTTCGCCCAGCTGCGCCGCCTTGCGCGCGTCCTGCATCGTCGTGCCGGCCGCGGCGAGCAGCAGCAGACCGCCGAAGAAGATGACGGCCTGCAGCGAGCCGATCGCCAGAATGTGCGCCGCGGCCCACAGCATGATTCCCCACATGATGGGGTGGCGCGTGATGCGAACGATGCCGCGCGCGGGATCCTCGCGCTTGAGCATCGCGGCCTGACCGAGCAGCACCGGATTACTCGTCAGCACTCCGCAGGCAAGCAGAATCAACGCGATCGGCATGACGGCGAGCGGCACCAGCCGCAGCCCGGGCCACAGCCCTTCGAAGGGCGCCCGCCCGTACGCCATCGACATCCAGGCCAGGCCGCCGAGCGAGGCGAGCGAGAACAGGCCGAGGTAGCCGCGCTCGCCGAGCGCCTTGAGCGCCAGAGTGCGTATTGGCGTGCTCGGCACGATGTGGATGGCGAGAAACAACAGCGTGGCGAGGATCAGATAAAGCGTGGAATCCACTGCATGGGCGCCTGTGTTGGACGGCCCGAATTCTCGGGCAATCCGTGCCGCTCAGGCAAGGTCGATGATGAACAGCCGGATCAGCTCCTCCAGGACCTGGCGCGAGCCGACGATCCTGCAGCCGATGCGGCTGGCACGCTCGCCGTTCGCCAGCGTGACCCGGGAGACCTCGCGCACCTCGAGGTCGACGCAGAACGGCGCGCACTGGGGATGCCGGACGATCGCGCGCTCCAGCCGTGTGCCGGCAGAGAGCGGAATGGCGGGGTCGGAGACCAGCATGCCGATGCCGTCGAGGCTGACGTCGACTACCCTGGAAGCGTACGACTCCTCGCCCATCCGCAATTCGCAATCCACGGGCGCCTGCGCCGGCACCTGGATGCGGGCTTGGGCGCGCCGCTGCCGCATTCCCAGCATCGCTTTCGGCAATTCGCATTGGATGCAAGGCTGTCCCGAATGCGCCGAATGTCGCGGCCTGTCGGCCGTAAACGCGAAATGCGCGCCGCGATGATTGCAGCGCAATGTGAGCGTGGGCGCCGCCAGCGCCGCGGTGTTGGCAAATTTGTGATCGGAGTAGCTGAGCAGAATGTAGCCTCTGTCCGGCTCGACGTGCAGCAGCTTTGAGAGGAATAGCATTTGCGCCGGCAGATTCGCCGTCACGGCGTCGCCGTCCTCGACCATCGAATCCAGGATACGACCGATTTCGATCCCCGAGCGAACGAGGAGTCCGCCGGTGATGGCCAGCCGCGAGGTGATGTCAGGCGAGGTCAAACGTGCACACAATGCCAGCTTGTACGCCACGCTCAAGGACAAATTGCGCAGTTTCCCGGCCCAGCGGAGCGCGTTCGTGAAGAGTTGGGCAACTTGCGGCGATGCGGTTGGTGCAGCGCGGCGACTTCGTCGCCTGCGCCCGACTCGCTCAATGCCGCAACGCGAACCAGACTGCGGTAACGAGCAGCGTGACCAATGCCACCGGCACGCCGGTACGGGCATGCGTGCGCCAGTCGATGGCGATGCCGCGCCGGCGGGCCGCGTCGACGACGATGATGTTGGCGATCGAGCCGACGATCAGCAGGTTGCCGGCGAGCGTGCTCACCAGCGCCAGCATCGGACCGGCGAACGCCTCGCTCGCCGCCGGCAGGAGAAGCATCACCGCCGGGACATTGGAGACGACGCTGGACAGGAGCAGCGTGGCGACGAACAGCGGCCCGGTATCGGAGAGCGGCACGCCCGAGTTAAGCAGCTGGTCCATGGCGGTGGCGACCAGGCCGGTCTGCGCGAGCGCGCGGTTCACCACGAACAAGCCGATGAACAGCACGAGCAGCTCCCAGTCGACGAGGCCCAGCATCTTGTGGGAGTGGAACCTGCGGCTCATCAGCAGCAGCCCGGCGCCCGCCAGCGCCGCCACCTCGCGCGGCACGTCGGTGAGCAGAAACGCGCCCAGCACCGCGAGGGCGACGCATAGGCCCTTGGCCGTCTGCCAGCGGTTGTAGATCGCGTAGTCGTTCCGGCGCTCGGGCGGCGGGTCGTCGAAGACCGTGCGCCAGCGCCCGCGCGTTTGCCAGACGAGGATGCCCCAGGTGGCTGCAAGGCCCAGCAGCACCGGCGCAATCGCCTCGAGGAAATAACCCGCGAAGGACAACTCCAGGACCTGCCCGACGAGCATGTTTTGCGGGTTGCCGATCAGTGTCGCCGCCGAACCGACGTTCGCCGCGCAGGCGAGGCCGAGCAGGTAGGGCACCGGGTCCAGCCGGCGCTCGAGGCAGGCGTCCGCCAGCACCGGCGCGACGGCGAGGCAGATGATGTCGTTGCTGAATATCGCCGAGAGCGTGCCGACGACGACGATCACAGCGGCGAGCAGCGCCGGGGGCGAGATCCGAAGGTCGGCCAGGCCGAGCGTCACCCGCGTATAGAAGCCGCCGAGGCGCATCTGCGCCGAGATCACCATGAAGGAGAACAGCAGCAGCAACGTCGGCAGGTGGACGGCCTGCGCCGCCTCGAGCGGCGAGAGCGCGCCCAGCGCGACCAGAGCGATGGCGCCCAGCAGCGCCACCCCGGTGCGATCGAGCTGCAGGAACGGCAGCCCGCCGAGCATCATGCCGAGGTACACGACCGCAAACACCCCGAGGACGGTCATCGCCATGTTCGGGCCCTCATGCCAGCGACTTGGTGACGATTTCGGCGACGTCGCGCGACAGCCCGGCGGCGTCGCGGATGCGCTCGAGCTGGCGGCGCGCCAGCTTCTGGCGGGCAGCGTCGAACTTGCGCCAGCGATCGAAGCCGCGCGCCATGCGCGCCGCGACCTGCGGATTGAGCCGGTCGAGCTCGAGCACCCGCTCGGCCAGGAAGGCGTAGCCCGCGCCGTCGGCGGCGTGGAAGCGCACGTGGTTGGCGGCGAAAGCGCGCACCAGCGCGTAGACTTTGTTCGGCACCTTGATGTCGAACGCGGGATGCTTGAGCAGCTGGCGCACGCGCGCCAGCGTGTCCGGGAGGCGCGACATCGCGTGCACCGACAGCCACTTGTCCACCACCAGCGGCTCGCCCTGCCACTTCTCGTAGAAGGCCTGCAGCGCCGGCTCGCGCTCCGGGCAATCGGCGTTGGCGAGGCAGCCGAGCGCCGCCATGGCATCGGTCATGTTGTCGGCACGGCGGAACTGCTCGTCGGCGAGCGCGCTCAGCCCCAGCTCGGCGAGGTAGCCGAGGCACAGGTTCTTCAGCGCGCGCCGGCCAACCGCCGCCGCGTCGGGCGAGTAGGGCGCCTGCGACTTGAGCGCGCGGTAGGTCGACGCGAGCTCGGGCTCGAGTGCCTTGGCGATGCGGCGGCGCAAGGTATTGCGCGCCTCGTGCAGGCCGTCGGGGTCGACCACCTCGAGCTGCTCGGCGAGAAACGCCTCCGAGGGCAGCGCCAGCGCCTCGGCGACGAAGGCGTGGTCCTTGCTCGCGAGCAGGCGCGTCGCGGCCTGCAGGAAGGCGCTCGAAGGCTCGCCGCCCTTGTTCAGGATGATGTCGGCCGCCAGGCGCTGGCCCGCCTCCCAGCGGTTGAAGGCGTCGTCGTCGTGCGCCACGAGGTGAACGAGCTCGGCTTCGCTGTAGGGATAATTCAGAATCACCGGCGCGGAGAAACCACGCAGCAGCGAGGGCGTCGGCTTTTCCGCAGCCGGGAAGCTGAATTTCTCCTCTGCCTGCTTCACCTGCAGGACGCGCTCCTGCGCTCCGATCTTCACCGCGAGCGGGATATGAAGAGGCGGGTCCATGGACTGCTTCACCGTGAGGGTGAACGTGCCGTCGGCGTGCTCGCCCGTGCAATCGAGCACCGGCGTGCCGGCGGCGTCGTACCAGCGCCGGAACTGCGCCAGGTCGATGCCGGAGGCGTCCTGCATCGCCTGCACGAAATCGTCGCAGGTGACGGCCTGGCCGTCGTGCCGCTGGAAGTACAGGCGCATCCCCGCCTGGAATTTTTCTTCGCCGAGCAGCGTGTGCTGCATGCGCACCACCTCGGCGCCCTTCTCGTACACCGTCATGGTGTAGAAGTTGCGGATCTCCATGTAGGACTGCGGCCGCACGGGATGGCGCATCGGCCCGGCATCCTCCGCGAACTGCCCGGCGCGCAGCATCCTCACGTTCTGGATGCGCTCCACGGCGCGCGAGTACTGGTCCGAGCTGTACTCCTGGTCGCGGAACACGGTCAGGCCTTCCTTCAGCGACAGCTGGAACCAGTCGCGGCAGGTGACGCGGTCGCCTGTCCAGTTGTGGAAGTATTCGTGCGCCACCACCGCGTCGATCGCCAGGTAGTCGGCGTCGGTGGCGGTGTCGGGCCGCGCCAGAACGTAGCGCGTGTTGAAGATGTTGAGACCCTTGTTCTCCATGGCGCCGGAGTTGAAGTCGCCCACCGCCACGATCTTGTACTGCTCGAGATCCAGCTCCAGGCCGAAGCGCTGCTCGTCCCATTTCATGGCGCGCTTCAGGCAGTCCATGGCCCAGCCCGCCTGGTCGAGCTT
>JAOTWE010000052.1 GCA_029863065.1 Betaproteobacteria bacterium | reverse complement strand
CTGGAAGCCCGAGATCGCCAAGGGTCTGAAAAAGGAAGGCAAGCACGAAGCGCTCGCCGACATCCTCGACTCGATCGAGGAGCTGAAGTTCTACCGCAAGACCATCATGACCATCTAAATAGGGACAGTCCCTATTTGACTTCAACGATCACTTCGATCTCCACGGGGATCCCCATGGGCAGCGAGCCCATGCCGACCGCGGAGCGCGCGTGCTTGCCGGCGGCGCCGAACACTTCGACGAACAGGTCCGAGCAGCCGTTGATCACCCTGGGATGGTCCTGAAACTCGGGCACGGCGTTCACCATGCCGAGCAGCTTCACCACGCGCTTGACGCGGTCCAGGCTGCCGAGCTCGGCTTTCATGACCGCGAGCAGGTCCAGACCTACCGTGCGCGCGTGCTGGTAGGCCTGTTCCGCCGTGTACTCCCGCCCGACCTTGCCGTGGGGCCGCTTGCCGTTCTCGGCGCGCGGTCCCTTGCCGGCGAGAAAAAGCAGGTTGCCCGCCTGGACGGCGTTGACGTAGTTCGCCACCGGCGCGGACACCGGGCCCAGCTCGATGCCGAGCTGCTTGAGCCGCGCTTCGGCGCTCATTGCGCGGGGATCACTTTGCCGGGATTGAGCAGGTTCTCCGGATCGAAAACGCGTTTCAGGTCGCGCATCAGGTCCACCGCCTCGCCCAGCTCCTCCACGAGGTAGGCCTGCTTGCCCATGCCGATGCCGTGCTCGCCCGTGCAGGTGCCTTCCATGGCGAGCGCGCGCCTCACCAGGCGAACGTTGATCGCCTTGGCTTCTTCCATGTCCTGCTTGCTCGCCGGGTCGATCAGGATCACGAGGTGGAAATTGCCGTCGCCGACGTGGCCGAACAGCGGAATCGGCATCGACGCTTGCTCGATGTCCCTGGTGGTCTCGACGATGCACTCGGCCAGCCGCGAGATCGGCACGCACACGTCGGTGGAGACGGCGCGCGAGCCGGCTTTCAGCTGCAGGCAGGCGAAGTAGGCGTTGTGCCGCGCTTCCCAGAGCTTGGTGCGCTCCTCGGGCTTGGTCGCCCACTGGAAGCCCAGGCCCCCATTCTCCTTGGCGAGTTCCTGCACCAACTCGGCTTGCTCGACCACGCTGGCCTCGCTGCCGTGGAATTCCAGCAGCAGCGTCGGCATCTCGCGGTGCTGCGTCTTGTTGTGCTTGTTGAGCGCCGCCATGGTGGTGGCGCAGAGCAATTCGCTTCTCGCGATCGGAATGCCCGATTGCAGCGTCTGGATCACGGTGTCGGCCGCGCCCTTCACCGTCTCGAAGGCGCACACTGCAGCCGACATCGCCGCCTGCACCGGGTGCAGCTTGACGGTGACTTCGGTAATGATGCCGAGCGTGCCTTCCGAGCCGACGAACAGTCGCGTCAGGTCGTAGCCGGCCGAAGATTTCTTGGCGCGGCGCGAGGTCTGGATGACGCGCCCGTCGGCGAGCACCACTTTCAGCGACAGCACATTCTCGCGCATGGTGCCGTAGCGCACGGCGTTGGTGCCCGAGGCGCGCGTCGCCGCCATGCCGCCGAGGGTCGCGTCCGCGCCCGGGTCGATTGGGAAAAACAGGCCCGTGTGCTTGACGAACTCGTTCAATTGCTTGCGCGTGACGCCGGCCTGCACCACGGCGTCCATGTCCTCCTCGTGCACCGCCAGCACCTGGTTCATCTGCCCCATGTCGATGCACACGCCGCCGTGGATGGCGAGGATGTGGCCCTCGAGCGAGGTGCCGACGCCATAGGGAATCATCGGCACGCGGTGGCGGCGGCAGATGTTGACGATGTCGCGCACTTCTTCCGTGGATTTCGGGAACGCCACCGCGTCGGGCGGCGCGTAGGGGAAGTAGGACTCGTCCTTGCCGTGGTGCTCGCGGATGCCCGCCGAAACGGTGACGCGGTCCCCGAGCAGGGCCTGCAGCTCGGTGAGCACGCTCTGGTCGAATTCGCGCGCCTTGTTCATCGGATTATTGTAGCTTTATTTCGCCTTCGAACGGCACCTTCACGCCCAGCGAAGGGATCTCGAGCGTGACGCGCGCGGCGAAGCTTTCGGAGCCCTTGAGTTTCGCCCCGGCCAGCGCCTGCTGCACGGCCTGCTCGATCTCGCGCTGCGAATTCACGCCCACCATCTTCAGGAACTTGCGGATGCTGAGGTTGAAGGTTTCCTGGTCCATTGCTTACGTCCCCCGTTGCTGTTTGAGAATCTCACTGGCCAATTGTTTCCCGAGCTCGACGCCCCACTGATCGAAGCTGTTCACGTTCCACAGCACCCCCTGCACGAACACCTTGTGCTCGTAGGCGGCGAGCAGCGCGCCCAGGGCCCGCGCATCGATGCGCGCGAGGCGCAGCGTGTTCGAGGGCCGGTTGCCGGGATAGCGCCGGTAGGCGGGGAGCGCGGGATCGTCGGTGCCGAAGGCGAGTGCGCGCGCCTGCGCCTCGGCGTTGGCATCGAGCTCGGCGCTCACGCCGGCGACGATGAAGTCGGCGGGCACGGCCTGCGTGCCCTGGTGCAAAAGCTGGTGGAAGGAGTGCTGGCTGACGGTGCCCTCAGCGCCCCAGACCACGGGCGCCGTGGCGTAGGCGAGGGCGCAGCCCTCGCGGTCCACGCGCTTGCCGTTGGACTCCATTTCCAACTGTTGCAGGTACGCGGGCAGGAGCCGTAGCGCGTGCGCGTAGGGCAGCACGCAGTGCGTGGCGGCGCCGAGGAAGTTCACATTCCAGGCGCCGAGCAGCGCGAGCAGCACCGGGACGTTCTTTTCCGGCGGCGCCTCGAGAAAATGCCGGTCCATCTCCCGCGCCCCGGCGAGGAATTCATCGAACACGTCCGGCCCGAGCGCGGCGAGCGCGCTGAAGCTCGCCGCGGACCAGACCGAAAAGCGCCCGCCGACCCAGTCCCACATCGGCAGCACCTCGGTGGCGCCGAAGGCGCGCGCTGCGGCGTCGTTCGCTGTCACGGCGAAAATGAGGCCGCGCCCCGCCAGCCACGCCTTGGCGGCGCGCGCGTTTGCCAGCGTCTCGGCGGTGGTGAAGGTCTTGGAGACGGCGAGCACCAGCGTTGCCGCGGGATCGGCCCCTTCGAGCGCGCGCGCGAGATCAAGGGGATCGATGTTGGCGGCGAAACGCACCTCGATCGCCGCCCGCTCGCGCAGGGTGTCCATGAGCAGCCGGGCGCCGAGGTCGGAGCCGCCGGTGCCCAGGTGAACGATGCGGCGCACGCCCCGCAGGCCGGCAGCGAGCGCGCGCATGCGCGCGAGCGTTTCGCGCACTTCCGGCGGCGCCGCATCGCCCGCGCGCAACGCGCTGTGGCGCACCGCGCGCCCCTCGGTAATGTTGATGGGCTCGCCGGCGAACAGTGCGCGCCGCCATGCCTCGAAGCCGCGCTCGGCGGCGAGCTGCGCCAGCAGCCGCAGCGTCAGCGCGCCGACGCGCTGGCGCGAGTAATCCAGCAGCAGCCCGGGCGCTTGGGCGCTGAAGTGCGCGCCGCGCTGGGCGTCGTCGCGAAAGAGCCCGGCAAGATGCGTATCGCGCCAGCCTTCGGCATGGGCGGTGAGCTTCGCCCAGGCGGGACATTCGGTGGGCGGCAGCGTGGTTGGGGTGCTCATGGGGTGTCCAGGCGGTACAGGCGAAAGCGCTCGCCCTTGTCGCCGGGCCGGCCGACGTCGGCGAGCTTCGACCAGTCGGCGCTCGGGCCGTCGCGCTCGTCGCGCGGGTTGCCCTGCACCAGCAGCAGCCGGCAGCCCTCGCGCCCGGCGCGGCTGCGCGGCTCGGTGACAAGGCCGGCATAGTAGCTGAGCGCCGCGCGCTGCGACTCGGCGATGTTCTGGCCGGCGATGCAGCCGGCGTCCGCCGGCACCTTCGAGCGCAGCTGCAGCGCCACCGCCTGGTAGCTCTTCTGGTAGTCGGCCCACGGCATCCACAGCGAGGCGAAGCTCCCCCAGAGGAGCGTGACCCCGGCCGCCCAGCGCAACACGCCGCGCATCGGCGAGGGCGGCGTGAAGAACGCGACGTACAGCCAGGCGAGCATGAGCGCCAGCGCCAGCGCGAACGGCGCCACGGCGAAGTGCGATTCGAACCCCGGGGCGATCTTGGCGAAGTTGTGGGCGATCTTCGGCGGCACGCCGAGCAGCATGGCGACGTAGCCGAGCCACACCAGCGCGGCGAAGAAAGTGAAGCACATGACGGCGAACCAGTCGAGCGCTGCGGCCGCGCCGCGGCGCAGCCGCGCCACGCCTTCGGCGCCGAGGAGCGCGAGCGGCACGAGCAGCGCGATCACGCTCACGTCCTGCGCCGGCCCGAGGATCGCCAGCGCGGCGAAGGTCAGCACCAGCGCGGCGGCCGGCGCGAACAGGCGCGGCTCGCGCCATTCCCGGCGCCGCGCCCACAGCGCCCACGCTGCGAGCGGCCATGCCGGCCACGCGAACCAGCTCCCGGTCACCAGGAAGTAGCGCAGATTCTCGAGCGGGGTGCCGGACATGCGCACCATGGCCGACCACCAGGCATCGAGCAGGCCGGGCGCGCGGTGCGCAAGCGCCCAGGGCCAGCTCGCGGCCAGCGCGGTGGCGACCAGCGCACCGCCGGCGAGAAACGGCAGCGCGCGCCAGCTGCGCCAGCCCGGGCAGAGCGCATGCGCCGCGAGCACGGCGAGCGCCAGCGCCCCCGGCACCACCGGCCCGAGCGCAAGGAAGGCGAGGCCGAGCGCTGCGCCGAATGCGCTCCCCATGACGAGCGGCTGCTCGTGCGCCCGCGGCAGCACGGCGTAAGCGGCGCACACCGCGGCAAGTGCGGCGAGATCCGGCACCGCCTCGTGCGCGTGCACCATGAAGCCGATCGAGCCAAGAACCAGGAGCGGCGCCGCGGCGCCGGCGGTGCGGTAGAGCAGCCACAGCGCCGTGAGCACGCACAGGCCGCTCGCCAGCCGCGCCGCGTTGTGGAACGGCACCGCCCAGGCGAGCAGCTTGCCGAAGGCGAGCGCGATCCAGTGATAGAGCGGCGGGTCCTCGAGCCAGGGTTCGCCGGCAACGCGCGGCACCACCCAGTCGCCCGAGATGTGCATCTGGTGCGCGATTTCGATGGCGATGGCATCGAACGTCTTCCAGGGATCGTGGCCCGCCAGCCCCGGGAGCACGAAGGCGATCGCCAGGAGCGCCAGCACCGCGGGCGCGGGCGGCAGCGCGAGTCGGGGAATCATGGCGCGATTCTAGGCCCTGAAAACAAGAAGGCAGCCGCAGCTGCCCGAAACAAAAAGGCAGCCGCAGCTGCCTTTTCCGGGCATCGCGCCGTCCGGCCGCTCAAGCCGGCTTCTTCACCTTGGTGTAGCGGCGCTTGAATTTCTCGACGCGGCCGGCGGTGTCGACGATCTTCTGCTTGCCGGTATAGAACGAATGCGACTCCGAGGACACCTCGACCTTGACCACCGGGTACTCGAGGCCATCGGTCCATTTCATGGTTTCGCGGCCCTTGGTGTCGATGGCGGAGCGCGACAGAAAGCTGTGGTTCGAGCTGGTGTCGAGGAAGATCACCGGCTGGTAGTCGGGATGGCCTGTGGTTTTCATGGCGGAATGGGCGGCGGAAAAGCGGCGAACTATACAGAAATCAGCAACTTGGGTCAACGTCGGCGCCGCCGCTACAGCCGCCCCTGGCGCTTCAGCTCGAGGTAGTGGTTGACGAGCGAAATCGCCAGGCGCTCGGGCTCGACGTCGAGGCAGGTGGCGCCGGCGGCGCCGATGCGCCGGAAGGCGCGCTCGCGCTGCGCCAGGTACTCGGCAGCCGCGGCGTGGGTCACCGCGCGGTCGAAGCTGTCGACGCGTGCCGCGAGCGCGCGCCCGAGGATCGCTTCGCGCAACGACGCGAGCACCACCAGGTGGCGCTTGCGCAGCAGGCCGAGCGCGGGGGTGAGCGTGTCGTCGTCCTCGTCCCGCAGGTTGGTGAGCACCACCACCAGGGCGCGCCGGCGCACGCGCGCCATCACCTCGCGCGCCGCGAGCCGGTAATCGGGCATGGCGAGCGAGGGCTCGAGGTCGTAGACGCGCTCGAGGATGGTGTTGATGGCGGCCACCGACTTTCGCGGCGCGAGATAGCGCGGCGCTCCGGGCGTGCCCATGGTGAGCACGCCGACGGCGTCGCCCTGGCGCAACGCCACGTGCGCGAGCAGCAGCGCCGCGTTCAGCGCATGATCGAAGTGCGAGAGCGCGTCGTCCTTGGCCGCCATGCGCCGGCCGCAGTCGATCACCAGCAGCACGCGCTGGTCTCTTTCGTCCTCGTATTCGCGGGCGATGAGGCGCGCGGTGCGCGCCGTCGCCTTCCAGTCGATGGCGCGCTGGCTGTCGCCCTGCCGGTACTCGCGCAGCTGGTGGAACTCCATGCCCTCGCCGCGGCGGCGCACCTGCAGCACGCCGATCTGCGACAGGCGGTTGTCGGTGGCGAGCAGGGTGTAGCGCGCGAGGGCGCGGAAGTTGGGGAATACGCGCGCCGCCGCGCCTTCGCCGGCGCGGCGCGCGACCTGCCACAGGCCGAGCGGCGAAGCGAGCCGCAGCTCGGTGCCGCCGAAATCCACCGCGCCGCGCGCGAGCGGCCGGGCGCGGTAGCGCAGCTCGCGCCACTCGCCGGGCGCCAGCGACACCGTCTGCGGCAGGCCCTCGCACTCGAAGCTCGCCGGGTGCAGGTCGTTCAGCTCGCAGCGCAGCGTCCGCGGCGAGCCGTTGGCGGCGCGCAGCGCGACCTCGAAGCGCACGCCGAGGGCGAGCGCGTGCGGCACGCGCCGCGCCACGCCCGGCGAAGGCAGGCGCAGCCCGGCGGCGGCGTCGAACGCGGCGGCGAGCGCCAGCGCGCCCGCGGCGAGCGCCCACGCCGGGCCGAGCGCCGGCAGCAGGGCGGCGAGCACGGCGAGCGCGAGCAGCCCGGCCACGGCCCACAGGAGCCGCGGCGCCGGCACGAGCGGCACCAGCCAGGCCTCGCTCACCGCCGCGGCGCCTGCGTCTTCTCCAGGATGTCCTGCAGCACCGCGTCGGCGTCCCGCCCCTCGAGCTCGAGCTCGGGCGCGGGCAGGACGCGGTGCCGCAGCGCCGGCAGCGCCATGCGCTTGATGTCGTCGGGGGTGACGAAGTCGCGACCGGCGAGCGCCGCGGCGGCGCGCGCCGCGCGCACCAGGGAGATGCCGCCGCGCGGACCGGCGCCCGCGGCCACGCCCGCCCACTGGCGCGTGGCGCGCGCCAGGCGCAGCGCGTAATCGAGCACCTGGTCATCGACGCGAATCGACGCCACCACCGTCTGCAGCGACACCACGGTGGCGGGCTTGACGAGCGCCGCCACCTGCTCGACATCGAGCCGGTCGCCCACCTTGCCGTCGGTGACCTTGCGCACCAGCGCCGCCTCTTCGCCGCCCGACGGATAGTCGATCTTCACCTTGAGGAGGAACCGGTCGAGCTGCGCCTCGGGCAGCGCGTAGGTGCCCTCCTGCTCGATCGGATTCTGCGTCGCCAGCACCATGAACGGCGGCTCGAGCGGCAGCGCCTCGCCCTCGATCGTCACCTGGCCCTCCTGCATCACTTCGAGGAGCGCCGCCTGCGTCTTGGCGGGCGCGCGGTTGATCTCGTCGGCGAGCAGCAGGTTGCAGAACACGGGGCCGCGCCGCGTCGTGAAGGCCTGGCTTTTCGGGTCGTAGAGCGTATGGCCGGTGACGTCGGCGGGCATCAGGTCGGGCGTGAACTGGATGCGGCCGAATCGTCCGGAGATGGTGCGGGCGAGCGCGCGCACCAGGAGCGTCTTGCCCAGCCCCGGGACGCCCTCGACCAGCACATGGCCGCCCGCCAGGAGCGCGCACAGCACCTGCTCGACGACCGCCTCCTGGCCGACGACGGCCTTGGCGACTTCGGCGCGCATGGCAATGATGACCTTGGACGCCTGGGCGAACGGCCCGGCCTCGGTCGGAATCTGCGAGTTCATCCGGTTCCCCTTTCCAGAGCAAGGTGGACGCGCTGCGCGCAATGCACGAGACGCATGAATTCGGCGCCGCGCAGATCGTGCGCCCCGTACGCCGGTTTCGGCGCGGCGAGCAGCAGCGCCGCATCGGCGCCCGACAGCCCGGCGAGCGCGCCGAGGCGCGCGGCCTGCTCCGCGGGCGGCGCGGTCGAAAAATCGGGATAGGCGTGCGCCACGCGGCGCAGCGCGGCTTCGCGCGCGGCGTCCGCCATTTGCGCGCGCAGACCCCGCGACCACGTGAACCGGCCGCCGGCGCGCAGGTGATCGAGCAGCCGGCGGCGCGCGCTCGGCGGATCCGGCAGCACGGTGCCGTAGCGCGGCGCGATACGCCACAGCCAGAGTGCAAGCAGCGCCGCCGCCGCGAGCAGCGCGCCGGGCGCGTGCTCGACGAGGAAGGCCCAGAGCGACAGGCGGCGCGGATGATGGAACACGAGCAGCTCCTGCGCAGTCTGGAAGGTGAGCAGATACCACAGCAGCTCGGCGTGATCGGCCCTGCCGATTTCGGCATTGCGCGCGAAATGCAGATCCAGTGTGGCCGTCACCAGGCCCTTGCCGCGCGCGATCGTGACCAGGCGCTCGTCTCCCGGCGCGCCGACGCGAAAGCGCGGCGCCTGCCCCCCGGTGTCCAGGCGGCCCGCGGAAAACCCCGACAGGATCAGCTTGCGCCCGCTCTCCGGGATCTGCACCGCAAGCGGGCGCGGGTTCGCCGGTCCGCCGACGCGCGTAATTCGCAACTGCGCGAGCACCGGGTCGGCGATGCCTGCCAATTCCGCCTCGACGATGAGATGGCCGCCGCTAGCCACCCAGGTTGCGAGTTGCGCCGCGCGCCGTGCCTCGATCGACTGGCGCTGCCGCGGCAGCAGCAGCACGCCGCCCGGCGGCAGGCGGTCGAGCTCGGGCAGGGCGCGCAGCTCGCGCGCCGCGAGGCCCATGCGCTCGGCGAAGCGCTCGGCGGCGAGGAACGGACGCAGCCGTGCTTCGCCCGAGTAGCCGACGCGCTGCGTGACCGGCACGCGCTCGAAGCCCGAGAGGTACCAGACGAGGCCGATCGCGAGCAGCGCGGCGAGGCCGATGTGCCACTGCCGGCTCACGTTGCGCTCCGCGGCGCCAGGCGCTCGCTGTAGGCCGCGAGCAGCTGCTCGACCTCGGCCGGGGCCGGCAGGCGTCGCGCGTAGGCGGCGCTCTGCCAGCGCAGCACCAGCTCGGCGAAGTACTGCGCGGTGGCGGCCTCGCCGTGCGCGCGCACGCGCGCCAGCGCCTCGCCCTCGGTGTCGCTCGCGCGCAGCTCGATGCCGCGGCCGTGCACCAGCGCCGAGAGCGTGCCGCGGTAGAGCAGCGCGAGCGCCTCGCGTATGCGTTCCGTGGCCAGCAGCGCGCGCACCGCGCCCGCAAGGTCGGCGGGCAGCGTCTCGGGCGCGAGCTGCATGCCGAAGAGCGAGGGCGGCGGCCGGTAAGGTCCGCGCGGTGCGGCCGGCGCGCGCGGCATGAGGCGCAGGGCCCACCACACGGCGAGGGCGAGGAGCGCACCGGCCGCGATCCACAGCGCGACCTCGGAGACCTTGGCGAAGGCGTAGCCGATGGCGCGCAGCCAGCCGAGGTCGAAGCCGGTCCCGGTGCGGGTGTCCACGTCGTCGCTCGCGCGCCGCTGCCAGCGCATCGTCTGCCGCTCGTGCGGGAATTCGGGTCCCTTCAGCACCTCGGCGATCTCGCGCTTCGGATCCTTTGCCGTGGTTTGCGCCCCGGCCGGCGCGGCCGGCATGAGCGCGAGCAACGCGGCCGCGAGCAGGGCCACGGCGGGCGTCGCCGCACCGGCCACGGCGCCGGCACGCTGCACGGCGATGCGGCGCAGCGCCACCTCAAGGTCCCAGCCCTCGAGCAGCGTGCGCCGGTTGAGATACAGGGCAAACCCGGCGACGACGTACAGCGGCTCGATGACCAGGACCGCGGCCGCGTAGGCGCAGAAGTCCGTGTAGGTGAAGATGTTGCCGAACTCCGCGCCGGCGAACATCGCTTCCCAGATGCTCGTGCCCTCGTGCGCTTTCGCCGGCTGCAGGAAATCGCCGAACATGTCGGCCGACCAGACCAATACCGCCTCGAAGTGCAGGCAGGCGATCGTCAGCCACACGGCGTAGCCGTGCGTGCGGCGGCCGAGCAGCGTGCGGCGTGCGCGCGCCGCGCGCCAGCGCTGGCCCTCGAGCTGCTTTACGGGCAGATGGAAGGAACGCGCCATGTCGATGCGCCCCAAGGTGAGCGCACCGGCGAGGCCGGTGCCGAGCCAGGCCAGCGCCTGCGCCAGCGTGCGCCTCACGCCCAGCACCTCGCCGAACACCGCGCGCGACGCGACGTGCAGCGCGACGCGGTCGAAGAGCGGCTTCAGCCACCACAGCAGCAGCAACGCCACCCACGCCTTGCCGGCGCTCCAACCGGCCCACAGGCAGGCCGCGGCGACCGGCACGTACACCACTGCAAACGAAGCGTACAGCGGCCGCCACCACTCGCGCAGCATGCCGACGCCCAGATCGACCGATTCCCAGGCCGAGCGCGGCCGCAGCGCGATGGCGACCTTATCGAGCTGCACCGGCGCGTCCCGAGAGCGCGAGGTAGCCGAGCAGCACGCCCCAGGCGGCCATTCCGGCCCCGATCTTCACCGCGTAAGGCACCGCGGTGAGCGGCGACCAGAAGGCCTCGACGAACGCCGCCAGCGCGAACATCAGCGCCGCGCCGTACATCAGGCGCACCGCGGGCCGCGCCGCCGCCACGAGCGCCGCCTTGCGCGAGCGGTTGCCGGGGGCGATCACTGCCAGTCCGAGGCGCAGGCCGGCGGCGCCGGAGATGACGATCGCCGTGAGCTCGAGCGCGGAATGGCCGGAAACGAACGACCAGAAGGTGTCGCCGTAGCCGATCTGCGTGAGGTAGCCCGCGACCGCGCCGATCATCAAGCCGTTGCCCGCCAGGTACCAGGCGGTGCCGAGGCCCGCGAACAGGCCGCCAGCGAACGTCTGGAAGCCGATGCGCACGTTGTTCCAGATGTAGAAGCCGAACATCGCCAGATTGGTGTCGGCTTCGCGCATGCCGAGGCGCGGGTTGGCCGGGTCGTACATGTCGTGAAAGCCGGCGATCTGCGACGGATGCAGGAGGTAATGCACGAACTCCGGGTAAACCTGCAGGGCGGCAATCAGCGCGGCGATCGGCCCGTAGAACAGCAGCGCCGCCACCGTCACCACGCGCCACTCGGCGCGCACCAGCGACGGGAAGGCGACGAGCAGGAAGTCCACCATGCGCAGCGACTGGCGGCGGCGGTTGGCGTACAACGCGCGGTGGCCGCGCAGCGCGAGCAGGTTCAGGCGGTCGATGAGCTCCGGGCCGTACTGCCGGTCGGTGGCGAGCGCCAGGTGGTGGCACAGGCGCCGGTAGCGCCGCGGCATCTCTACAGGCGCGAACGGTGGCGCGGCGCCCCCCGGCGCGTCGAGAAAGCGCTCGAACGCCTGCCACTCGGCGCCGTGCGCGGCCTCGAACGGCGCCTGCTTCATCGCCGCCCCGCGATGTGGTTCGCCATGCCGAGCAGGCGCGCGGCGGCCGCGGCGCCGGTGGCGCGGCCGATGAGCGGCGCGGCGAGCATCGCGAGCTCCTCGAGGCGCTCATGCGTCAGGCTCGCGGAGCGCTCGGCCAGATCGAGCACCACGCGCTGCTCCTCGAGCGTGAGCGCGAAGGGCGGCGCCTGGGCCGGCGCCTGCGGCAGGGCGCGCGCCCGCGCCCGTTTCGGCGCGTACGCCACCACCGTGCCGGCGGCGAGGTCGCCCAGGCGCTTGAAGTCGCGGTTGGCGAGCATGGCGAGAAGCCCGAAGCCGTACAGGAACGGCAGGAAATCCACCGCGCGCAGGAGGTTGCGCGTCAGCGCCGGGCCCCAGCGCACCGGCGTGCCGTCGTCGTTCACCACCGCGATGCCCAGGGCGCGCTTGCCCGGGGTCTGCCCGTCCCAATACACCTCGAACCAGGCCGGCGCCAGCCACTCGACGGCGAACGCGGCGAGGATCGCGAGGCCCCAGCCGGCCGTGCCGAGGTAGGCCGCGCCCATCATCACCGCGATCACCACGGCGGCGCGCAGCAGAAAGTCGATCGCCCAGGCGAGCGCGCGCGGCACCGGCCCGACGAGTTGCAGGGTGAGCTCAATGCCTTCCGGAGTGGCGACCCGGCGCGTGGTGTCGAGCATTCGTCCCCCCCCGAGGAAACGTGGGGGAGTTTAACAAGCTAAATGGGGACAGTCCCCATTTAGCCGCGGCGCATCGAGTCGAAGAACTCCGCGTTGTTCTTGGTGGCGCGCAGCTTGTCGATGAGGAATTCGGCGGCTTCGAGCTCGTCCATGGGAAAGAGGAGCTTGCGGAGCACCCAGATCTTCTGCAGCAGCTCCTTCGGGATCAGCAGCTCCTCGCGGCGCGTGCCGGAGCGGTTGACGTTGATCGCCGGGAAGATGCGCTTCTCGTGCATGCGCCGGTCGAGATGGATTTCCATGTTGCCGGTGCCCTTGAATTCCTCGTAGATCACGTCGTCCATGCGGCTGCCCGTGTCGATCAGCGCCGTGGCGATGATGGTGAGCGAGCCGCCCTCCTCGACGTGGCGCGCGGCGCCGAAGAAGCGCTTTGGTTTTTGCAGGGCGTTGGCGTCGACGCCGCCGGTGAGCACCTTGCCCGAGGCCGGCACCACCGTGTTGTAGGCGCGCGCGAGGCGCGTGATCGAGTCGAGCAGGATGACGACGTCCTTCTTGTGCTCGACCAGGCGCTTGGCTTTCTCGATCACCATCTCGGCGACCTGCACGTGGCGCGAGGCCGGCTCGTCGAAGGTCGAGGCGACCACCTCGCCCCTCACCGAGCGGCTCATCTCGGTGACTTCCTCCGGGCGCTCGTCGATCAGCAGCACGATCAGCGACACTTCGGGATGGTTGGCGATGATGGCGTGCGCGATGTGCTGCAGCATCACGGTCTTGCCCGCCTTGGGCGGGCTGACGATCAGGCCGCGCTGGCCCTTGCCGATCGGGGCGACGATGTCGATCACGCGCCCGGTGAGATTCTCCTCGGCCTTGATCTCGCGCTCCAGCTTGAACATCTCGTCCGGATGCAGGGGCGTGAGGTTCTCGAACAGGATCTTGTTCTTGGCCGCCTCGGGAATTTCGCTGTTGACCTTGTCGACCTTGACCAGGGCGAAGTAGCGCTCGCCGTCCTTGGGCGTGCGGATCTCGCCCTCGATGGTGTCGCCGGTGTGCAGGTTGAAGCGGCGGATCTGCGACGGGCTGACGTAGATGTCGTCGGTGCTCGCGAGGTACGAGGTCTCGGGCGAGCGCAGGAAGCCGAAGCCGTCGGGCAGCACTTCCAGCGTGCCGTCGCCGAAGATCGACTCGCCCTTCTTCGCCTGGTTCTTCAGCAGCGCGAAGATCAGGTCCTGCTTGCGCATGCGGCTCGCGTTGTCGATCTGGTTCTCGACCGCGGTTTCCACGAGTTGCGTGACGTGCTGGCTCTTCAGTTCTGAGAGGTGCATGGGCCGATCGAAATGAAGCTTCGGGACCTGCTGACTTCTTTAGGGGAAGTGCGCCTGACCCGGCGCAGGGTAGTTTCTGTTTCTATTGCGCCGCCCCGGTTCTTGCCGGAGCGGATTTGCCGAGCAGACTAAGGCCTTTAGATATTGCTGTCAAGAAACGCTGTCAGCTGCGACTTGGAAAGCGCGCCCACGCGCGTCGCTTCGAGGTTGCCGTTCTTGAACAGCATCAGGGTCGGGATGCCGCGGATGCCGAACTTGGCCGGTACCGCCTGGTTCTCGTCGACGTTGATCTTGGCGATCTTCAGGCGGCCGTCGTATTCCTGCGCCACCTGGTCGAGGATCGGCGCGATCGACTTGCAGGGGCCGCACCATTCGGCCCAGTAGTCCACCAGCACCGGCACCTCGGACTTGAGGACTTCCGGCTCGAAGCTTGCGTCCGTGACGTGATGAATCTGCGTGCTGATGCTCATGGTTCCTCGGGGGTATTGCAGGGAACCCACATTATGAGGGCGCGCGTCCCGGAACCCAAGTGCACGTGCTAAACTGCGGATTCGATTAACCTTTTCGCCGCCTCAGGCTTTCCCCCGCATGACCTACGTCGTCACCGAAAGCTGCATCAAGTGCAAGTACACCGACTGCGTGGACGTGTGCCCGGTGGATTGCTTTCGCGAGGGCCCGAACATGCTGGTGATCGACCCCGACGAGTGCATCGACTGCACGCTGTGCGTGCCCGAATGCCCGGTGGAGGCGATCTTCGCCGAGGACGACGTGCCCGACGGCCAGCGCGACTGGATCGCGCGCAACAAGGAGCTCGCCGCCGGCTGGCAGCCGATCATCGAGCGTAAGCCCGCGCCCGCCGACGCCGACGAGTGGGCGAAGGTGAAAGACAAGAAGCACCTGCTGGAGAAGTAGCGCTCAGTGCCCGTACAGGCCGGCCTTGGCTTTGCCGCGGAACACGCGGTAGGCGAAGACGGTGTAGCCAACGAGGAACGGCAGCACGATGAGCGCGCCGGCGAGCACCACCTTGAGCGCCGAGGGGTGCGACGCGGCTTCCCAGATGGTGAGCCAGCCGAGCACCACGTACGGAAACACGCTGTAGGCGAGCCCGAGGAACGCCAGCACGAAGATCGCCACGGTGCCGGCGAACGGCTTCCACTCCGAGCGCCCCACGGACCGCCACACCCAGAG
>JAOTWE010000051.1 GCA_029863065.1 Betaproteobacteria bacterium | reverse complement strand
CGCGACGTCGGCGGAGAGTTCCTGCACCTCTCGCGCGACTTCCACCGGCGAGAAGCGATCGGGTTCCGGAAACAGCAGGTCGATACCGATGGTTGCCGGGCCAGCACTGGAAATTCGAGCCAGCAGTTGCGCGACGCGCGTCCGCGGCCAGGGCCACTGACCGTATCGTTCCAGGGAAGGTTCGTCGATCGCCACTACGACCGCCGGGGCGCTCCGGCGTTCCCTTGGAAACAGCTTCTGGTAACCGTCGAACAGTGCGTGGCGCAGACCGATCACGAACGGCGGTTGCACGAACGGCGGTTGGCCGGCAAGCAGCAGTAGCAACACGATGACAACCGCCAGCGGTCCGGCCCGCTTGGACCAGGCAGAACTCACACGTCGATCTCCAGGCCGTCGTAGGCCGCCGAGACCTGCAGAGGCTGGGTGCCGCGCGTCAGTTCCTCGAAACGCCGGGTTTCACGCAGCACCCCCTCGATCGTCGCGTCGTCATAAGCCGGCTCGTGGTGGAACAGCACGAGGTGCTTGACGCGCGCCATCTGGCACAGCTCGACGCCAATGATGTTGCTGGAGTGACCCCAGTCCGCCTTCACTGAAATGGCATCGGCAAGGGAGTACATGGCGTCGAACAGCACAAGGTCGGCGCCTCGGAATAGATTCACGAAGCGTTCGGTCTGCGCGCGATTCTCCAGCTTGTGCTCGGAATCGGTCGTATAGACGACCACCTTGCCCCCCACCTCGAAACGATAGGCGTAGGAATCGCCAGAGTGCATCTGCGGCGCGGGGGTCACGCGCACGCCGGATATCTCGTGCACACGTCCCGGTGCCAGCTTCAAGAACTCGATGTCCGCGGCAAGCTGCGAAAACTCGACCGGGAAGCACGGCGGCGCCTGCTGCAGCCGGAATGCGTGCTCCATCACTTCATGGCAGCCGTGGATGCGGATATTCGTCCCCGGGACGTACGCCGGCCCGAAGAACGGGAAGCCCATGATGTGATCCCAGTGCACGTGCGACATGAAGACGTTGACGGTCGCAGGCCTGCCGGCCTGGCGCGCGAGGACGTGCGCACCGAAAGGTCGTGCCCCGCTACCCATGTCGCACACCACATACTCATCGGCTCCGGTCTCCAGCTCGACGCAGGGGGAGTGGCCGCCGTAGGTGTGCGTGAGGGAAAAATCCAGGTGCTTGACGGCAAACTCGTGCGCCTCGCCTACCGACTCGAAGCGCCGTCCTTCGGCCCGAAACAGCGCCAGGGCTACCTTGTCGCGGATGTCCGCGGAGGTCAGCGCGACGGGAATCGAGCCGCGCGTACCCCAGAAGCGGACGCGCACCCGCGCTATCCCCGGTCGAACGCGGCCGCTGCGGCGGGCGAAAGCGCAGCGAGCGCGTCCCGCACCTTGGGAAAGGCCTCGAACACGAGATTGAATCGGGCGATCTGGAAGATCTCCGCCACCACCGGCTGCATCGCCGCGATGACGACGCGGCTGTTCTGCGCCTTGGCCTGCTTCGCGGCCAGCATGAAGCAGCGCAGCCCGGCGCTGGAAACGTATTCCAGTCCAGAAAGGTCGAGAACGATGGACGCGCGGTCCTTCGCCGAGCGCTGGAGGTGGGGCGCCAGCTCTTCACGAAAGGCCTCGCAGTTGTCGTGATCCAGGCGGCCTGTGGGCGCCAGTACCAGGGCGTTTTCGTAGTGTCGATGGGCGAGGGGCATTGGGGATCCTCTTACGGGGCCTATTGTCGGCAAAGCCGGCGCTCACGGCAACCGCTAGAATCGAACTCGTGAACGCCATTGCCGCAAACCGAGTGCGTCGGGCTGCAAGCTGGCTCGTGCGGCAGCACCTGGGAAGGATTGACTCGCGGCCCATGCCGCCGGCGCTCGCGCCGCGCGACATCGAGGAGGCCTACGCCATGCAGGACGCGTTCGTCGCGCTCAAGGCGCGTGACTGCGGCGTCGTGGCGGGCCACAAGATTGCCCTGACAACGTCGCGCATGCGCGCCATGGTTGGACTGGAGGCGCCGATCGCCGGACGCCTGCACGCACGCCAGCTCGTGCGTGGACCGGCGTCAGTGCGCGCGGCGGACTACCGTCGCCTGCTGGTCGAGTTCGAGATCGCAGTACGCATGAGGTCGGATCTGCTGCCATCGCGAGCGCCCTACGGCACGGAGCAGGTGGCCACCGCGGTGGGCGCTGTCTTGCCGGCTTTCGAATTGGCGGACGACCGTGGCGCCGATTATGCAACGCTGGCGACACGCGGGCTGGAACTGGCGGCCGACAATGCATGGACCGAGGGTGCCGTTTTGGGGGAACCGAATGACAATTGGCGCGGCCTCGACCTGGCTGCCCTGCGCGGGACCGCTTCGATGAACGGCGAAGCGGTCGGGGAGGGGCACGGCGCCGACAGCATGGGGCACCCTTTCGTCGCGCTGACGTGGGTGGCGAATCACCTCGCACGCCGTGGCCAGGCCCTGCGCACGGGCGACATCGTGATTACGGGCAGCCTCGTGCCGTCCAAATTTCCGCAATCCGGCGACCGGATGCGCTTCGACGTGGGCGCGCTCGGGTCGGTCGAGCTACAGGTGACTTGAACGGCCTAGATCCGCTCGGCATATGGCGGCCGCTCGTGCAGGAACGGCGCGTCGATCCCCGTGCCCTCAAGGCACTCGGCGGTCATCGGCCCGACATCGTAATAGAATCCTATACATGAAGATTTTCGACCTTCAATGCGGCGCAGGCCATCGGTTCGAGGGCTGGTTCGCCTCCGCAGACGAGTATGCATCCCAGCGCTCGCAGGGATTGGTCGGCTGCCCAGCGTGCGGCGCTCACGAAGTCGAACGCATTCCCTCGGCTACGCGCTTCAATGCCGGGGTGCCTCAACCCGCCGCGCCGGCAGCGACAGGGCAGGACCCCCTGGCGTTAGCGCAGAAGCTCTACTCACGCATGCTGGATGAGATCCTGACGCGCTCAGAGGACGTTGGCACGGCATTCCCCGCCGAGGCGCGCCGCATCCATTATCGGGAGGCGCCGGGGCGCATGATCCGCGGCCAGGCGAGCCCGGAAGAGCACGAAGAGCTGGTCGAGGAAGGGATCCCTGTTTTCTCAATTCCGATTCCGCCAGCCAAGGGCTGGAACTGAGTGCGTGAGGCGGACGTAAGTTGAACATTGTGTATTATGTTAAATACACCCTGCTTCCCACCATTCAGCCTCTTATAGTCAGGCCTCAGGCAATTCCCTGAGCATCTCCCCTGCGAATAAGCGCGGATTCAGCGGATGCCGCGCCAGAGCCCTGTTCCGCCCCATCAGCCTCGCATAGCGCAACCACGCGACGCCTTGCCGAGACCCGGTAGCGCTCCCGTACTTTGCGCGCCCTCCATAGGCCGCGAAAGCCTTGTCCAAAGCGTGTTTTTGCAGGACCTCCGCCAGCTCTTCCAGCTGCCCGCGGTCGTTGACGGCGCCCAAGGCGTCCAAATCGCTCGCCTGCAGGGCTTGGCGCAGGCGCGCCAGCGCAGCGCCGGCCTCCTTCGCAGACCGCAATGCCAGCAACGGCGAACCGCCGGCGAACGCCAGCCAGGGCGCCGGATCGCGCAGTCCTTGGCCTTCCAGCCAGGCCAGCGCTGCAGCAGCGTCTGGCACCTCGACAGGGACCGCTACGCACCGGCTGCGGATGGTTGCCAACAGACGTGCCGGACGATGCGACACCAGGAGGAAAAGCGTGCTTCCCGGCGGTTCCTCGAGCCCCTTCAGCAGCGCATTGGCCGCGTTCGGGTTCATGGCCTCCGCCGGGTGGATCAGCGCCACGCGCCGGCCACCGCGGTGCGACTTGAGATTAAGGAAGCCGTCCAAGGCGCGGACCTGATCCACCTTGATTTCGTTGCTCGGCTTGGCTGACCGTGTGGGCGCCGCCGCGGGCTCGTCCAAGTCCTCAGCCGTGCCGTACTGGCGCGCCAGCGCCTCGGGCTCGACGCGCCTGAAATCCGGATGGCTGCCGGCGTCGAACCAGCGGCAGCCCTCGCATTCGCCGCAGGGCGCGCTCCGGGCGTCCGCCGACTCGCACAGCAAGCGCTGGGCAAAGCGCTCCGCCAGCGCGAGCTTGCCAATTCCCTGTGCGCCGTGAATCAGCAGTGCGTGCGGCATGCGCTCGCGCTTTGTGTTCAACTGCTCCCACAGCTTATTTTGCCACGGATAAATCATATTAATCAGATGTCTGAGATCTCTTCCTCAACTAGTTTCTTTATTTCTTCCGGAGAACCGGTGGCGTCGATGACCCGGATCCGCTCCGGGTCCGAGCGCGCCAGCGCCAGGTAGGCCTGGCGAACGCGCTCGAAGAATTCGCTGTCTTCGCGCTCGAACCGGTCCGGCGTGCGCGCCGCGCGGCTCAGGCGCTCGCGGCTCACCTCGTACGGGCAATCGAAGACCAGCGTGCGGTCGGGCAGCAACCCGTTATGCGACACCTGCGCGAGATGGGCGATCAGTTCCGCCGCCACGCCCTTCCCGCCTCCCTGGTAGGCAAACGTGGCGTCGGTAAAGCGGTCGCACAGGACCCAGGTGCCCGCAGCCAGGGCTGGGCCGATCTCACGCTGCACATGATCCGCACGCGCCGCGAACAGGAGCATGGTTTCGGCGATCGGGTCCATCGGCTCGGCAAGCACCAGCTCGCGCAGACGCTCGGCGAGCGCGGTGCCGCCCGGCTCGCGCGTCACCAGCACCTTGCGGCCCGGCACGCGCAGGCGCTCGGCGATCCACGCCACGTGCGTGGACTTGCCGGCGCCGTCGACGCCCTCGAGCGTCACGAAGCGGCCTCGCGTCATTTCCTCCTCGGCTGCAGCTGGTATTTTGACACCGCGCGGTTGTGCTCCTCGAGATTGCGCGAGAAATGGCTGCTGCCGTCGCCGCGCGAGACGTAGTACAAAGCCTTGGTCTGCGCCGGTCGCAGCGCCGCACGCAGCGAGGCGAGTCCCGGAAGCGCAATGGGCGTGGGCGGCAGCCCGGGCCGCGTATAGGTGTTGTAGGGCCCGTCGGTAATCAGGTGCGCGCGCTTCAGATTGCCGTCGAAATCCTTGCCCAGACCGTAAATCACGGTCGGATCGGCCTGCAGGGCCATGCCGATGCGCAGACGGTTCACCAGCACACCGGCAATCTGGTCGCGTTCCTCCGCCCGGCCGGTCTCCTTCTCGACGATCGACGCCATGACAAGTGCTTCGTAGGGCGTCTTGTAGGGCGCCTCTGCGGCGCGCTGCTCCCATTCCTCGGCGAGGTGGCGTTGCATCGCCCGATGGGCCCGGCGCAGCACGGCGAGGTCGCTCGAGCCGCGCGCGAAAAGGTAGGTGTCCGGAAAGAACAGGCCCTCAGGGTGGCTCTGTTTGGCGCCCACCCGCGCCAAGACCTCGGCATCGCTTTGCCCCGCCGTTTCGTGTCGCAGGAACGGGCTCGCGTCGAGCGCGGCGCGCAGCTGGCGGACGCTCCAGCCCTCGATGATCCTGAGATCGGCCTGCATGACGGCGCCGCGCGTCAGCTTCTCGAGCAGCTCCTCGGGGCTGATCGGTGCCGTAATCTCGTAGTTGCCGGCCTTGATCGCGTTTGCGCGGCCGGTTGCCCGCGCCAGAAGCTCGAAGTGCAGCGGCCGCACCACGAGCCCGGCCTCTTCGAGCAATCGCACAGCGGCGCGCAGGCTGCTTCCTGCCGGCACTTCGAACTCGATCGGCAGGGGCGATGCCGGCACCGGCGTGATCGCGTACCAGGCGCCATAAGCGCAAGCCGCGACGATGCCGGCGATCGCGAGCGATAGCAACGCACGCAGGAAGCGAGGGGTGGAAAACGGCATAAAATCGCTTCAGGCATTCTACGATGGACACCAAGGTTTCCTACTCCGCCGTGCAATTGCAGCGCTTCGGTTTGCTGTCGTGCACGGGCGACGAGGCGCGCGCGTTCCTGCATGCGCAGTTGACGAGCGATATCAGCGGACTTGCCGAGGGCGACGCGCGCCTGGCCGGGTGGTGCTCGGCCAAAGGCCGGCTGCTCGCCACGTTCCTCGTCATTTCACGCGGGGAAGAATTTCTGCTGCAGGTGCCGCGCGAAATGGCGCCGGCCGTGGCCAAGCGCCTGTCAATGTTCATCCTCCGCGCCAAGGCAAAGCTCGCCGATGCGAGCGATGCGTGGGTGCAATTCGGCCTTTGGGGCAATGACGCTGCCGATTGCCTGGCGGCGCTCGGTCTGCCTGTGCCGCAGGGCCAGATGCGCACCTTGCACGGTGATGGCGCAATCGTCGTTGAAGTCGGGACGCAGCGCTTCCTGGTCCTCGCGCCGGCGGCACTGCGCGCGCGCTTCGCGGCGATCGAAAACGGTGCCGACGAGGAGACGTGGGCGCTCGAGGAAATTCGCGCGGGGCGGCCGCAGGTGGTGCTCGCGACGCAGGACCAATTCGTGCCGCAGATGGTCAATCTCGAGCGGCTGGGTGCCGTGGATTTCAAGAAGGGCTGCTACCCTGGGCAGGAAATCGTCGCGCGCACGCAGTACCGCGGCGTGCTCAAACGGCGGATGGTGCGTGCCCGCGTCGCGGCGCCGGCCGCCGCCGGCGACGAGCTGTTTGCCGACGCATTGCCCGGTCAAGCGAGCGGCGCGGTCGTCAATGCCGCGCTGGAGCCAGAGGGCGGCAGCGAGTTGCTCGCGGTGGCGCAAATCAGCGCGCTGGAAGGCGGGCAGCCGATCCGGCTGCGCGCGGCTGACGGCCTGGCGCTCGAGTTGCTGCCCTTGCCCTACGCGTGACGAGTTACTACGTGTATTACCGGGTCGACGCCGACCGGCTGCCGGCATTGCGGCAGGACATCGACCGATTGTTCGGCGCAATCGAGGCCGCGACCGGCGTGCGCGGTCGCTGGCTGCGGCGCCGGGACGAGCCCTCGACCTACATGGAGGTCTACGAGAACGTGGAAGACGACCAGGCGTTCGACGCGTTGCTCGAGCGGGAGACCACGAGGCTCGGGCTGCTGCGCCACGTCGAGCGCTTCGTATGTGCCTGATCCTCATCGCCTGGCAGGTGAATCGGGATTACCCCCTGATCGTAGCCGCCAATCGCGACGAATTCCACGCCCGGCCGGCAGCGCGCGCCGCATTCTGGGAAGACATGCCCGAGGTGCTCGCGGGCCGCGACCTGCAGGCGCGCGGCACCTGGATGGGCGTTTCGCGCGGCGGTCGCTTCGCTGCGGTCACGAACTATCGCGGCGGCACGGAGCCCGGCGCCCCCGAATCTCGCGGCGCCCTCGTCACGCGCTTTCTGGAGGGCGTGGGCGTGCCGGAGCTGGCGGAGCGTAAGTCCGCTTACAGCGGCTTCAATCTGCTCGCCGCGGACGGCAACGCGCTCTGGTGGCTGTCGAATCGCGATGGCGCGCCACGGCGCCTCGAGCGCGGCTGGTACGGCCTCGGCAACCTGCTTCTCGACTCGCCCGAAGTCGAAGAGCACAAGATCCGTCTTCGCGAGAGCCCGGCGGCCCTGGAGCCGCTGTTGCAGGTTCTCGAACCGGCCAGGATCGTCGACCCGCGCTACGGCACGCGCTGCTCGAGCGTCCTGCTGCAGGGCGCCGAGACGCGCTTTGCCGAGCGCGCCTTCGCCCGCGACGGCGCCGAGGATACGACGTTGCGCTACGAGTTCAGCACGCGCCGCATTTCCTGATGCGGGATGCCCGCCTCTTCGAAGATCGGACCTTCCTCCCTGAAGCCGTGCTTGCGGTAGAAGCCGAGCGCATGCGTCTGTGCCGATAGCACGACCGCCTGCGTGCCCCGCCGGCGCGCTTCCGCAACAAGGCAAACGAGGATCGCGCCGCCCAGGCCGCAGGCCCGCCATTCCTTGAGCACCGCCATGCGCCCGATGTGGCCGTCGGGCAGCAGGCGGCCGGTACCGACCGCCCTGCCATCCACGTAAGCAAGGGCGTGCACGCTCCCGGCGTCCTGATCGTCCATCTCGATCTCGGCCGGCACGCGCTGCTCCACGACGAACACCGTCATGCGGATGCGGCTGGCCTCCGCCTGCGCGGTTCCCCAGTCGAGCAGTTCGATGCGCCGCATGGCGCAAAAGTATAATTGGTGGCATGAAAAGCCTGTGGAATGACGCCGAGGCCGCGCAGCTTTCCGGCCCTCTCGGCCCGCGCGTCTACACGTCGCGCCTGCTCGGCCGCGACAAGTCGCTCGTGCTGCACGGCGGCGGCAACACCTCGGTCAAGCTGCGCGAGAAGAACCTGTTCGGCGACGAGGAAGAGGTTCTTTATGTGAAAGGCAGCGGCTGGGACATGGAGACCATCGAAGCCGCCGGCTTCGCCCCGGTGAAGCTGGACTACGTCCGGCGGCTCGCCTCCCTGCCCTCCCTGTCCGATCCGCAGATGGTGAACGAGCTCGCCACGCATACGCTGCGCGCCGGCGCACCCGCGCCGTCCGTAGAAACCATCCTGCATGCCATCCTGCCGCACAAGTACGTCGACCACACGCATGCCGATGCCGTGCTGTCGGTGTCCAACTCGCCCGACGGCGAGGCGCGCGCGCGCGACATCTACGGCGACAAGGCGGTGATCATTCCCTACATCATGGCCGGCTTCGATCTTGCCGCTTACTGCGCGCGCGAATTTCCGAAGCAGGCGAAAAAGGGCACCGTGGGCATGGTGCTGCTGTCGCACGGAGTGTTTTCGTTTGCTGAAGACGTGCGCGAGTCGTACGAGCTGATGATCGAGCTGGTGAGCATGGCGGAAAAGTACCTGGCGGCGAAGAGAGCCTGGAGCATCGGGCGACCCGCGGTGCCGACTCCGGCGTTCAGGCGCGAGGAAGCGGCACAATTGCGCCGCGACGTGTCGCACGCGGCCGGCTGGCCGCTGCTTTGCCTGTGCAACGATGCGCCGCATTTCCTTGGCTTCGCGCGCCACCCCGACGTGGCGCGCATTTCGCAGGGCGGACCCGCGACACCGGATCATGTCATCCGCACCAAGCCCGTGCCGATGCTCGGGCGCGATGTCGGCGCGTTCACTTCGGCCTACCGCGCCTACTTCGAGCGCAACGCGGCAATGGCGAGAGCGCCCAAGACCATGCTCGATCCGGCGCCGCGCATGGCACTCGATCCGCAACTCGGCTTTGCCGCTTTCGGGCGCACCGCCAAGGACGCGCGCATCGTCGAAGAGCTCTACGAGCACACCATCGACGTCATCCTGCGCGCCGAGGCGCTGGGCGGCTGGCGCGCGCTCGAGGACCGGCACACGTTCGACATCGAGTACTGGGACCTGGAGCAGGCCAAGCTGCGCAAGGGCGGCAGTCCGCCGGTCTTTGCGGGCGAGGTGGCGCTGGTGACCGGGGCCGCTTCAGGCATCGGCAAGGCGTGCGCGGAAGCCTTTCTCAAGCGTGGCGCCGCGGTGGTCGGCGTCGATCGCGACCCGGTCATCGTCGGCCAATTCAAGCGGCTGGATTTTCTTGGCCTGGTCTGCGACCTGACCGACGCGACAGCGGTCGATAAGACCATGGATGCGGCTACCCGGCGCTTCGGCGGCCTTGACATGCTGGTGCTGAACGCCGGGATCTTCCCCGCCTCGGCGCCGATCGAGAGTCTGTCGAGCGAGTCCTGGCGCAGCGCGATGTCGGTGAACGTCGAGGCAAATTTGCTGATCATGCAGGCAGCCTTTCCCCTGCTCAAACTCGCGCCCCGCGGTGGCCGCGTGGTGGTCATCGGCTCGAAGAACGTTCCCGCGCCCGGTCCCGGCGCGGCGGCCTACTCGGCTTCCAAGGCGGCGCTTAACCAGCTCACGCGCGTGGCAGCGCTCGAATGGGCAAGAGATGGCATCCGCATTAACACCATCCACCCGAACGCGGTCTACGACACGGCGCTGTGGACCGACGCGGTGCTCGCGTCGCGCGCCAAGGCCTACAACATGACGGTCGAGCAATACAAGAAGAACAACCTTCTCAAGACCGAAGTGACGTCAAAGGACGTAGCGGAGCTTGCTGCCGAAATGTGCGGGCCGCTGTTCGCCAAGACCACCGCCGCGCAGGTACCGGTGGACGGCGGCACCGAGAAGCTGGTGTGACGGTCGAGGCGCTGCGCTGGAAGGGCGATGCGCTGGAAGTGCTCGATCAGCGCCTGCTGCCCGATCAGCTCGTGTATCTCACCTGCCGCACTGCGGCCGAGGTGGCGGCGGCGATCCGCGACATGGCGGTGCGCGGCGCGCCGGCCATCGGTTGCGCCGCGGCCTTCGGCATCGCGCTGGAGCCGAAAGAGTCCTCGTACGGCCTTTTGGCGAAAAGCAGGCCCACCGCGGTCAACCTGTTCTGGGCGCTCGAGCGCATGCGCCGGGCGCGCGACAAGCGTGCGGAGGCCGAGGCCATTTTTGCCGAAGACGTCGCGGTGAATCGAGCGATCGGCGCGAACGGCGCCGCCTTGATCCCGGAGCGGGCACGCGTCCTCACCTATTGCAACACGGGCGCCCTGGCGACCGCCGGGCATGGCACGGCGCTGGGCGTGATCCGCTCCGCGCGCGAAAAGGGCGTCTCGGTCATCGCATGTGAAACCAGGCCCTATCTCCAGGGCGCGCGGTTGACCGCATGGGAATGCATGCAGGAAGGCATTCCGTGCACGCTGATCGCCGACAACATGGCCGGCCACCTGATGAGCCGCGGCGAAGTCGACCTGGTTATCGTCGGCGCGGACCGCATCGCCGCCAACGGCGACACGGCGAACAAGATCGGCACCTACACCCTCGCCGTGCTAGCGCAGCGCCATGGCCTGCCGTTCTATGTCGCCGCCCCGCTCTCCACTTTCGACGCCGGTACCCCCGATGGTTCGCTGATCCCCATCGAGGAGCGCGCCGCCGACGAGGTCACCGGTTACCGCGGCGTGCGCTGGGCGCCCGAAGGGGTGGCAGTCAGGAATCCGGCGTTCGATGTGACGCCCGCCACGCTGATCACGGCCATCATCTGCGAAAAGGCCGTGGTGCACGCACCCAGCCGCGAACGCCTTCAGCCCCTAATCTCGACTTCGGCGTAGAGCGGTACAAGCTCGAATAGCTCGGCGATGTCCTGGTTGCGCATGCGCACGCAGCCGTGCGAGCCGGGTTTGCCCATCTCGGCGCTTTCGGCTGCGCCGTGGATGTAGATCATGCGGCGCATGGTGTCGACGTCGCCAAGGCGGTTCTTGCCGACTTCGCAGCCCGAAAGCCACAGGATGCGGGTCAGCATCCAGTCGCGTCCGGGATACTTCGCGTGCAGCTCGGGGCTCCAGATCTCGCCCGTGGGCCGGCGCCGCACGAACACGGCGCCGAGCGGCTGCCCGGCGCCGATCCTGGCGCGCACGATGTGGCGGCCGCGCGGCGTGCAGAAGCTGCCGTTAAGCTCGCCTAGGCCGTTCCGCGCCGTGGACACCGCGTAGTGCTTACCGTCCGGCAGGCGCAGCTCCTGCCTCGCGATGTCGATTTCTATTGTCATCGGCGTGCGGCGAAGAATTCCTTCAGCCCCGCCCCGCATTCGTCGGCGAGCACTCCACCTTGCACCTTGGCGTGGTGGTTGAAGCGCGACATGAACAGTTCCGAGGCTCCCGTCTTCGGGTCCGGAGCGCCGTAGACCACGCGTGCGATGCGGGCGTGGAATACCGCGCCGACGCACATGGCGCACGGCTCGAGCGTGACATAGAGCGTCGCGCCGGTCAGTCGATAGTTTCCCGTCGCCCTGCCCGCGGCGCGCATGGCTTCGATCTCGGCATGCGAGCTGGGGTCGTGCGTGGACACGGGCCGGTTCCAGCCCTCGCCGATGATCCTGCCCTCGAGCACGACCACGGCGCCCACGGGGACTTCGTCTTCCGTGCGCGCGGCGAGCTCGAGTGCCCGCCGCATGAATTGCACGTCGCTCATGGTCAGTCGATCGGCTCGTGCGATTCGGGGTCCTCATCCCAGGTCATCGATGGGCGAGGCGTGCGCGCGATCCACTCGTCCAAGGACTGCGCATGCTCGCGCTCTTCGGCCGCGAATTCACCTGCCATGCGCCGCAGCTCCTCGTCCTGCGCCTCGGCGGCGACAGACCGGTAATACTTCATCGCCCTGACCTCGTTCTGCCGCGCGTAGCGCAGGGCGTTGTACGGTTCCAGCAAGTAATCGAAGCCTTCCTCGCCGCCGACTTCCGGCGGCGAGCGCCAGCGATACTCCCAGGCATTGAGCCGGGGCAGCGCGTGCGGCTTGGCGTGCTCCAGGATCGAATCGCGGTGCATGATCGAGAAGCGGTTCATCTGCCGGAACAGCTCGGCCACGGCGTCATTGCGATGCGCCTCCATCATGTCCGCCAGTTCCAGGTAGCGGTCGGCAGCCTCCTGCTCCATGGCGACGGCATGCGCCAGAAATTCGGTCAGCGTATAGCTCATCGGCGAATGCTACGCGACGAAGAGACCTTTCAGGCGTCGCCGCAGCTGCGGGAAGGGGATCGGCGGACATCCCGCCCCGGAGCACCGGCCGAGCAACCCCCACAGCTGCCGCAGCCGCTGCTTTCGGCATTCTTCTCCAGGCGGGCAAGCCAGGCGCGGCGCGACGGCGTGACGACTCGCAGACGGCCGATCAGCCAGCGACGCAATGTCTGCGGCATGAGTTGCCATGCGGCATAGCCGGCCGCAACCACGACGATCAGAAGGACGGCCAGGTTCTGCATGGTTCAGCCGCCACCGAACGTCAGCGCCACGCGGTACGTCACGAACGCCACTAGGTACGCTAATACAAAAAGGTAACCGGCCATCAGCAGCGGATAGCGCATCGAGTTGGTTTCCCGCTTCACGATCGACAGGGTCGAAATGCATTGCGGCGCGAAGACATACCAGGCGAGCAGGGAAAACGCCGTCGCCATCGACCAATCCTGCGCGATCATCGGCGTGAGCTGCTCCGCCACGTGCTCGCCGGTGGCCGACAGCGCGTACACCGTACCGAGCGCGCTGACCGCCACTTCGCGGGCCGCGAGTCCCGGTATCAGGGCGATGGAAATCTGCCAGTTGAAGCCGATGGGCGCCAGCACCGTCTCCAGCGAACGCCCCAGCATTCCGGCCAGGCTGTACTGGATGGCCGGTCCGGCGGCATCGGCGGGCGGGGCCGGGAACGAGGACAGGAACCACAGCAGGATCGACAGAGACAGGATGATGGTGCCGACGCGCACGAGGAAGATCTTCGCTCGTTCCATGAGGCCGAAGAACAGGTTGCGCAGGTTCGGCCACCGGTACGACGGCAGCTCCATGAGCAGAGGGTGCAGCATTGCACGTCCGCCCGCGATCTTGATTGCCCACGCCACCGCCATCGCGCCCACGATTCCGGCCAGGTAGAGGACGAACAGCACGATGCCCTGCAGGTTGAGATAACCCAGCACGGTGCGCTGCGGGATGAAGGCGCCGATGATCAGGGCATACACCGGCAGGCGCGCGGAGCATGTCGTCAGCGGTGCGATCATGATCGTGGTCAGCCGATCGCGTGCGCTGCTGATATGGCGCGTGGCCATGATGCCAGGAACCGCGCACGCGAAGCTCGACAGCAATGGAATGAACGAGCGGCCCGAGAGACCCACCGTGCCCATGAGGCGGTCCAGCATGAAAGCGGCGCGCGGCAGGTAGCCCGAATCCTCGAGCGCGAGGATGAACATGAACAGGATGAGGATCTGCGGCAGGAAGACCAGCACCCCCCCTGCCCCCGCTACCACGCCGTCGACCAGCAGGCTCCGCAGGAGCCCAGCGGGCAGAACTGCCGTCAGCAACGAGCCCGTGGCCTCGACGCCCGTCCTGATCCAGCCCATCGGCAGCTGCGCCCACGCGAACACGGCCTGAAACATCAGGAACAGGGTCGCGACCAGAATCACGTAGCCCCACGCAGGGTGCATCACGATACGGTCGAGCGCATCGTCCACGCGCAGTTCGTCCGGCGGCTCACGCACCGCGGCGGCGAGAATGCGCCGCACTTCGCGCTGCGTCGCGGCCACGTCGGCGGCGCCCGCGGCCTTCCAGGGCCGTGCGGCGATCGGCCGATCGGCAAGATGATCCTGAATCAGGCGAACGAGGTCGACTGCGCCGCCGCTCTGCACGGCGACCGTTTGTACGACCGGCATGCCGAGTTCCCGTTCGAGTGCCGCGATATCGATCGACACGCCGCGATCCTTCGCCACATCGGCCATGTTCAACGCCAGCAGCGTTGGCAGGCCCAGCCGCTTCACTTCGATGACCAGACGCAGGTTCAGGCGCAGATTGGTCGCGTCCGTCACGCACACCAGCAGGTCCGGTCGCTGCTCTTGCTCATTGCGGCCGAGGACTACGTCGCGCGTGATGGTTTCGTCCCTGCTGAGCGGGTTCAGGCTGTAGGCGCCGGGCAGATCCAGCACGCGCACGCGCTGCCCCGAGGGAGTATCGAAAAGACCTTCCTTGCGCTCTACGGTAACGCCCGCGTAGTTCGCCACCTTCTGCCGGCCGCCGGTGAGCAGATTGAACAGCGCGGTCTTGCCGCAGTTGGGATTGCCGAGCAGCGCGACGCGAAGAACCGATTGCGCGGCCGCGCTCATGTCCCGGCTCCGCGCTCGGGCAGCGGCACGACCAGCACGTGGTCGGCTTCAAACCGGCGCAGGGCAAACGTGGTGTTGCCGATGCGCACAGCAATTGGCTCGCGGCCGGGATACCCATGCGCGATGACACGCAAGCGCTCGCCTTCGACGAAGCCGAGCTCTTGCAGGCGCAGCCCGATATCCCCGCCCTCGGCACTCGACATTCCTGATCGGATCTCGCAGACCATGACCGCCTGATCCGCGGCAACACTACCGAGCGAGACTGGGTGATCGGTCTTGGCGAGAAGGCTCAGGGGGTTTTCG
>JAOTWE010000283.1 GCA_029863065.1 Betaproteobacteria bacterium | reverse complement strand
CCGATGCTCGCGCACAAGGCCGAGGAGGAAGGCGCGGCGGTGGCCGAGCGCATCGCCGGCAAGCAGCCGCACGTCGACTTCAACACCGTGCCGTGGGTGATCTACACCGCGCCGGAGATCGCCTGGGTCGGCAAGACCGAGCAGCAGCTCAGGGCCGAGGGAATTCGGTACCGCGCCGGCACCTTTCCGTTCTCTGCCAACGCGCGCGCGCGCGCCCTCGGCGAGACCGTGGGGCTGGTGAAGTTCGTCGCCGACGCCGCAACCGACCAGGTTCTCGGCGTGCACATCATGGGGCCGTTCGCCGGCGAATTGATCGCCGAGGCCGTGGTGGCGATGGAGTTCCGCGCCTCGAGCGAGGACATCGGCATGATCTGCCACGCCCATCCCTCGCTGTCGGAGGCCATGAAGGAAGCGGCCCTGGCGGTCGACAAGCGGGCGCTGAACATTTGAGCGCCGCCGCGCTTGCCTGAATGGGGCAAACGCGCGCAGCATTCGTCATCAAGCCGATTGCGCGCGCCCCGCATGCCTGGCCAACAGGCCATGACAAGCCAGATGCGTCGCGAGGGCACACGGGCTTTCTTGACATATGACAGCTGAATCGACGCCTCGTCAAGCGAAGGAGCCGGCCTGGGCGAACTGCCTCGGCACGATTGCCGTATTATTTGGAATCTTGTTCACCGCTGCCCAAGGCAATGAGTTGATGATTCAGGCGGTCATCGCCCCAGACAGTGCCGCGGCACGAAACATCCCGGCCGACTGCCGTAAAGACGAAGCCGAGCAAGAACGGGTGTCGATCGCGGAGTGCGAGTTGATGGTGGCGAACGTGAAGATCATGATTGCCTCGAGACCCAGTTGGTTTCGTGGCGTTCAGATGGGCCTGGCATTGCTCGGCACGCTCGTCGCTTTTGGCTCCATTCTGGTCGGTGTCGCGCTCGTCGACTATCGCCGCTGGGCACCCGGCGCCGCCGTGATCACGTTCGCGACCCTAGTGGTACTTGACGGCGTCGGTTTCATGACCGCGTTCTACACCGGACCGCTCTTGAGGGCGTTGTACCTCTGGAACATTCTTCTCTGGTTCTCGATTCATCTCTGCATGACCCTTGGCGCCGTCGCCGGCCGGCGCGCAGAGCGCGTCGCTCGGCACCGGGCGGATACGGTCACGGCCTGACGCAAAAGAGCTCAGGAAAGGCAATCGACATGCCACGACGAGACCTCCGGGCGATGGCCCCTCTCATCCACGCGCTGATCGCGGTTGGCGTGTTCTTCGTGCTGATCTCCAGCTGGTGGATGATGGCCTTGCCCCTGCCGTCCAAGGTATTCACGTATCGGGCATTCCCGTTCCAGCTGCATAAAAACGTCGGCATCACCGTCGTCTTCCTCGTCGCCGTGCTCCTGTACTTGCGTCTCAGGTACGTTCTGGCAGCCAGGACCTCTCTATCAGCACCGCCGCGGATGAGCAGGACTGCGGTCGTCCGGAATGTACTCTTGTACGGCCTTGTCCTGGCGTGCTGCATCAGCGGCTACTTGTCGTCGTCCTACAGCGGGTGGCGCACGCGTTTGTGGTGGCTCGTCGACCTGCCGCATTGGGGCTATGACAACGACGATCTGAATATCCTGTATTCAGACATCCACAACTGGACCACCTACAGCCTGCTGGTGGTCATAGCGGTACATATCGGGAACGTAATCTACGCTGCATTCCGGAACGAGGGGACCGCCAGACGTATGCTGCGTCTGTGACGCCGATTGCGCGCGCCCCGCATGCTTGGCCGACCACCCATAACAAGCCAGATCCGTCGCGAACCGACCCGGCGCAATGCAGATTTCCGTCGCGCGAGAACCATGCGCGTGCAGCGGGCCGATGAGTTGTCCTATCGTTTCCCCGAGCGGAAGGTCAAGGCACCTGCTGCCTGACCACGCACCCGGGGTAGATCAGCGAAGGCGGTGCTCGACGCCGTATTTGGCGTAGATGCGGGTAAGAGTGCCGTCGGCGATCAGTCTTTCCAGAATTGCGTTGACTGCGTCCACCAGTGCGGGGTCGGACTTTCGCAGTCCCACGGCCACTTCCCAAGTGAGCTCGGGCTCGCTGTCGAAAGCGTTTACGAACCGCAGCCCCGAGTCCGGGTGCCGGAAAATGTAGTAGCTCAGGGTCGCCGCCGATACTGCAGCTCCGTACAACTCGCCCTTCTGCAGATCTTCCACCATGTCGGACTGGAAGGCGTAAGGCGAAGTGGTCTTGCCGGCCTTGCCCAGCACCATGCTGGCAAACGAGTTGATCATCACGCCGACCTTCTGGCCCTGCTTCAATTGCCTGAAGTCGCTGATAGCTTCGGCGTCCCGGCGCAGGCCAAGGGCAACCCCGGATTTCTGGTAAGGACGCGACAACAGCGCCCGGCCCTCGTTGACTTCGGGGTCGTTGATACTGTCTAACAACATGTCGCAATTGACGAGATTGCGGCGCCGGCGCGCCACGATCCATTCAACGTTGAGAGATACACCCAAGCCTGCGGCGATGGCGCCCGCGATCTCGATCTGGAATCCCGGAGTTTCCGGTTTATTGCTAGCGTATGGGAGAGCGTCCGGACTTGCGCACATGAAAATGGCGCCCAGCGCTTTCACTTCGGCCAGTGTGCGGGCGCTGGCGTTCTCGGCGACCGCAAGCAGTAAGGCGGCGCACACCCAAGCCATTGCATAGCCGGCGCGCATCCGCGACAGGTTCATGGAACAGTTCATGGATTCTGCGGCTCCTCATCCGGCTTGAGTTTGCGTATGAATTTCACTATCTGGTGGATCTGATCGTCGGAGAATGCGCTGGAGAAGGCCGCCATCCCGCCTGGTTTCCCGTTCTTGATTATGTTGAACAGGTATTCGTCGGTACGCTCCGAGTTCATCAGTTGCGGCGCCTTGCTGGCCTTGCGGCCGTAGTCTCCGTGACAGTAGCCGCAGATGGTACTAAACGATTTCTTCACGTCCAGCGGCTTGGCGGGCGGTTTCTGCTCGTCGGCTAGCGCGGTGCAAGGCAGGCCCAGGGCCAGCACGGCACCGATCAGCAGGCGTCGTATTTGCGGGAAACTTTCGGTGGTTCTCAATGTAGCACTCCTTTTTTGCAGACGAGGCGCGTATGGTTCGCTGCGCTTGTTCGCTCTGACCTATGAATGCCGGCTGCGTTGACATGAAACGTTGACAAAAAAAAGGTGGGAACGCCGTCCCCACCCTTTCAACGATAAGCGCTTGCCTGTTACTGCAGCGCGAATACCTTCAGGCCGCCGGAGTCCTGCGGCATGCTCTTCCACGGCTCGCCAAAAAATTCGCCGTAGCCCTCTTCGAACAGCGAGCCCCAGCCGGTCGCCACCGCCACATACTGCTTGCCCTTGACCATGTAGGTGATGATGCCGCCCCCGTGGCCTATGCCATTGTTGTGCGTCCAC
>JAOTWE010000050.1 GCA_029863065.1 Betaproteobacteria bacterium | reverse complement strand
TGCAGCTTCTCGGGCAGCATCACCACGATCGCCGCGGCGAGCGCCGCGCCCCAGGGGTTGCCGATCCCGCCGAGCAGGATGATCGACACCATGATCAGCGAATCGCCGAAGGTGAAGTTGGTCGGCGCGATGAAGCCGAGCATCAGCGCGTAGAGCGCTCCGGCGACGCCGGCCATGAAGTTGCCCAGCGTGAAGGCGACGATCTTCCAGCGCGCGATGTGAACGCCGAAACAGGCCGCGGCGGTTTCGTCCAGGCGCACGGCGTCGAGGCTCAGGCCGATCCATGAGCGCTCGAGCCGGCGCGCGAGCGCGAAGGCGATCACCACGAGCACCAGCGCCACCAGCACGTAGTTGACGTAGAAGGAGAACTCGATTCCGGCGAGGCTGAAGTTCTCGTTGAACTTCCAGCCGAACACCTGCATGGAGGGAAGCTTCAGGCCCTGCGGCCCGCCGAGGGTGTCGTTCACTTCCAGGAAGGTCTTGAACAGCAGCACGAAGGCGATCGTCACCACCGCCGAGTAGTGCCCGCGCGTGCGCAGCACCGGCAGGATCAGGATCGAGCCGATGAGCGCCGCCACCGCGCCGCCGATGGCGAGCACCAGGAGGTGCGGGATCGCCGTATGCGCGGTGAGCACCGCCGCGGTATAGCAGCCGACGCCAAGGAACGCGGCGGCGGCAAAGTTCACCATCCCCGCGTAGCCGAACTGGATCGTGAGCCCGAGGCACACCAGGAGGTAGATCAGCACCGTGCCCACCATCAGCAGCGGAAAATGATCGTCGTGAAAGAAGGCGACGAATACGAACAGCCCCACGATCGCGAGGCGGTTCATGACGGGTTCGCGCTGGGTGAAGGCACGCGCCGCCGGCTCGAGCCAGCCGCTGCGCCGTGCGATCACTGCGCCAACGGCAGCGGTCACCAGCACGGCCACCACCTCCCACTCGTTCTCGGCCCACATGAAGCCGATGCCGAGCGCGGTGACCAGCGCCACGGCGATCGCCCCCGGCCACAGCGCCACCTTCATACCCGCTCGCTCGTTCGCTCGGCGATCAGGCCAGTCGGGCGCCAGGCCATGATCGCGATTACTACTGCGAAGGCAAACACATCCTTGTAGGCGCTGGCGAAGGGCAGCGCCACCGCGCCGATGGTCTGCAGCGCGGCGAACAGGAATCCCCCCAGGATCGCGCCGTAGATGTTGCCCAGCCCGCCGACGATCGCCGCGCTGAAGCCGATCACCCCGAGCAGCAGGCCCATGCCGAAATTGATCTCGCTGTAGTACAGGCCGTTCATGACGCCGGCAAAGGCTGCCACCGCCGAGCCGAGCGCGAAGGTGACGAGCACGATGAGCGTGAAATTGATGCCCATGGTCTTCGCGGTTTCCTCGTCCTGCGCCACGGCGCGGATCGCCAGGCCCAGCTTGGTGCGGTTGATCAGCACGTGGATGGCGACGATCACCGCCAGGCCGCCGAGAAACAGCAGCACGCTGTCCAGGCGCAGGTTGAAGCTGCCCAGCGCCACCGCATCGTCCGGCAGCAGGCGCGGGAAACGCTTCGGGTTGGCGCCGTCCGGGAAGAACAGGCGCACGCACTCGCGCAGCACCGTGCCGAGCATCAGTGTCACCAGCAGGATGTTGAGCGGCGGCGCGGATTTGAGCGGCATGACGAGGTACTTGGCGATCAGCGCGCCGAGGATTGCCATCGCGCCGGTGGCGACGACGAGCACCGCCGCGACCTGCAGCCACGGGTTGGTAGCGCCGATCATCTGCAGCCCCAGGTACACCGAGAAGCCGGTAAAGGTGCCCACGGTCAGCACGTCGCCGTGGCTGAACTTGATGATGTCGAGCACGCCGAAGAACAGCGTGAAGCCCACGGCGACCAGGGCGTACATCATGCCCAGCATCAGGCCGTTGGCGACGAATTGCGCGAGGAGTCCGGCGTCCATGCCAACAAAAAGAGGCGGGCGATACGCCCGCCCCCGTTCGATTCAGGGCCGCCCGCTTACCGGCCGGCGAGCTTGCGCTTGCCGCTGGCGTACTCGCTGTCTTCCCAGACCACCCACTTGCCGTCCTGGGCGACGTACTTGGTGATCGCCGCCACCGTGTTCTGGCCGTGGTCGTCGAAGCTGATCTTGCCGACGATCGAGTCCACGTTTTTCACGTTGCCGAGCGCCGCGGTGACCTTCTTGCGATCCGGGCCGACGCGCTCGATGGTGTCGAGGATCAGGTTCATCGCCGCGAAAGCGAAGGCGCCGTAGGCCTCCGGTCCTTCGGCATATTTGGCCTGGGCGTACTTGGCGGTGAAGAACAGGCCGCCGGGCAGCTTGTCGATCGGCGCGCCTTCGCGGAACGCGAGCACGCCCTCGGCGAGCGGCCCGAGGCCCTCGATGAAGGCGTCGGAGACGATGCCGGAAGTGCCGATGAACTGCGCCTTGATGCCGAGCTTGTCCATCTGCGAGCGGATGCGCACGCCGATCGGCGTCAGGCCGCCGAAGTAGATCGCGTCGACGTTGAGCGACTTGATCTGCGTCAGCTCGGCGTTGAAGTCCTGCTGGTCGGCGGTGACGCCGAAGGTGCCGACGATCTTGCCGCCGTCCTTGGCGAGGAACTCGCTGAAGTACTTGTTGTGCCCTTTGCCGTAGTCGGTGGTGTCGTGGATCACGGCGAACTTCCTGAAGCCCTGGCCGGTGGAGAACTTCGCGTTGACCTGGTTCTGGTTGATCATCGTGCCGTTGACGCGATGGATTTCCTTGTAGTCGTTGCCGTAGGTGATGTCGGGCAGCACCGCGCCCCAGACGATCACCGGCAACCCGAACTTGTGGTAGGTGTCGACCGTGCCGATCGCCACCGCCGAGCAATAGTGCGTCGCGCCGGCGATGATCGCGCGATCGGACGCCGCCTTGGTCGCCACCTGCACGCCGATGTTCGGCTTGCACTCGTCGTCGAGCACCACCATCTCGTACTTGTACTTGGCCTTGGGATCTTCATTGCGCAGCCGCACGGCGAGATCGGCGGAGTTGCGACCGCCCAGGCCGTTGGCCGAAACGCCGCCGGTGAGCGGGCCGATGAAAACCACCTTCACTTCCTTCTTGGCCGCTGCGGCATTGCCGGCGGCTAGGCCGAGGCCGAGCGCGAGCGCGGCGGCCGTGGTAAATAGAGTACGAGCGCGTGTCATGGCTTGCTTCCTCCTGGGATTTTTTTACAGCGGCGCCCAGCTTGCGCTAAGGCGCGGAACGGGTCAAGACGGCGGCCTCAGGCGGCTGCGCGCGCCTGCGCCTTATCGAAGGTCATGCGCCCGCCGCGCCAGTCGACGCGGACCGTGTCCTTGGGTGCGAAGCGACCCTCGAGAATCGATTTCGCCAGCGGGTTTTCGAGCTCGGACTGGATGGCGCGCTTCAGCGGCCGCGCGCCGTACACCGGGTCGAAGCCCACCTTGGCGAGCTCGGCGAGCGCGCCTTCGGATACCTCGAAGCCGTAGTCCATTTTCGCCAACCGCGCCTTGAGCACCTCGAGCTGGATGCGCGCGATCGACTTGATGTGCTCCTCGCTGAGGGCGTGGAACACCACCACCTCGTCGATGCGGTTGACGAACTCGGGCCGGAACTGGTTCTTGACCTCGGCCATCACCGCCAGCTTGACGACGGCGTAGTCGCTGCCGGCCATCTGCTGGATCATCTGCGAGCCGAGGTTGGAGGTCATGACCAGCACCGTGTTCTTGAAATCCACGGTGCGGCCCTGGCCGTCGGTGAGGCGTCCCTCGTCCAGCACCTGCAGCAGCGTATTGAAGACGTCGGGGTGCGCCTTCTCGATTTCGTCGAACAGGATCACGGCGTAGGGCTTGCGGCGCACCTGCTCGGTGAGCTGCCCGCCCTCGTCGTAGCCGACGTAGCCGGGCGGCGCGCCGATCAGGCGCGACACCGAGTGCTTCTCCATGTATTCGGACATGTCGATGCGGATGAGGTGCTCCTCGGAATCGAACAGGAACGCGGCAAGCGCCTTGCACAGCTCGGTCTTGCCGACGCCGGTCGGCCCGAGGAAAAGGAACGAGCCGTACGGCCGGTTCGGGTCCGACAGGCCCGAGCGCGAGCGGCGGATGGCATCGGCCACCAGCCGCACCGCCTCGTCCTGCCCGACCACGCGCTCGTGGAGCCTGTCTTCCATCTTGATCAGCTTCTCGCGCTCGCCCTGCATCATCTTGGAGACCGGGATGCCGGTGGCGCGCGACACCACCTCGGCGATCTCCTCGGCGCCGACCTGCGTGCGCACGAGCTTCGCCTTCGGCCCTTCGCCGGCCTTTTCGGCCTTCTTCAGCTGCGCCTCGAGCTGCGGCAGCTTGCCGTACTGCAGCTCGGCGAGCTTGTCGTACTGGCCCTTTCTCTGCAGCTCGGCCATCTGCTGGCGCACGCGCTCGATCTCTTCCTTGATGTGCTGCGCGCCCTGCGCCTGCGCCTTCTCCGCCTTCCAGATCTCCTCGAGGTCGGAGTAGTCCTTCTCCAGGCGCTTGATCTCGTCTTCGATGAGGCCGAGGCGCTTTTTCGAGGCCTCGTCCTTTTCCTTCTTCACCGCCTCGCGCTCGATCCTGAGCTGGATCAGGCGCCGTTCCAGCCGATCCATCGACTCGGGCTTGGAGTCGATCTCCATCTTGATGCGCGCGGCGGCCTCGTCGATCAGGTCGATCGCCTTGTCGGGGAGGAAGCGGTCGGTGATGTAGCGCTGCGACAGCTCGGCCGCGGCGACGATCGCCGGATCGGTGATCTCGACGCCGTGGTGCACCTCGTACTTCTCCTGCAGGCCGCGCAGGATGGCGATGGTCGCCTCGACCGAAGGCTCGCCCACCAGCACTTTCTGGAAGCGGCGCTCGAGCGCGGCGTCCTTCTCCACGTACTTGCGGTATTCGTTCAACGTGGTGGCGCCGATGCAGTGCAGCTCGCCGCGCGCCAGCGCGGGCTTGAGCATGTTGCCGGCGTCGATCGCGCCCTCGGCCTTGCCGGCGCCGACCATGGTGTGCATCTCGTCGATGAAGACGATGGTGTTGCCTTCGTCCTTGGCCAGGTCCTTGAGCACCGACTTCAGGCGCTCCTCGAACTCGCCGCGGTACTTGGCGCCCGCCAGCAGCGAGGCCATGTCGAGCACCAGCACGCGCTTGTGCTTCAGGCTCTCGGGCACTTCGCCGTTGATGATCCTCTGCGCGAGGCCCTCGACGATCGCGGTCTTGCCGACGCCGGGCTCGCCGATCAGCACCGGGTTGTTCTTGGTGCGCCGCTGCAGGATCTGGATGCAGCGCCGGATCTCGTCGTCGCGGCCGATCACGGGATCGAGCTTGCCCTGGCGCGCGCGGTCGGTCAGGTCGAGCGTGTACTTCTCGAGCGCCTGGCGCTGGGATTCGTCGGCCTGCCCCGAAACGCTGGCGCCGCCGCGCACCTCCTCGATCGCCTTTTCCAGCGCCGCCTTCGTCACCCCCGCCTGCTTGAGGATCCGGCCGGTCTCGCCTTTATCGGCCGCGGCGGCGAGCAGGAAAAGCTCCGAGGCGATGTACTGGTCGCCGCGCTTCTGCGCTTCCTTGTCGGTGACGTTGAGGAGCTGGGCCAGCTCGCGCGAGACGCTCACCTCGCCCGGGGTGCCTTCGACCCTGGCGATGCGGCCGAGGGACTCGGCCAGGGCCTTCTTCAGCGCCCCCGGATTGCCCCCGGCCTTGGCGATGATCGAGGCGGCGCCGCCATCCTCCTGGTCGAGGAGCGCCGCGAGCAGGTGCTGCGGCTCGATGTACGGGTGGTCGCGCCCGACAGCGAGGCTCTGAGCCTCGGCGAGGGCTTCCTGCAGCTTGGTGGTGAATTTGTCGACACGCATGGACCTGAATTCCGTAAGGAGCTTGAAATACAGGTGGGGGCGGAGACCCCCGTTTCAACCGGGTCAGCGAGGGAGGTGCGCAGACGCGCGCCGCGGCCCTGGCGCACGCGCCTGCGGCGGAATCTGCTCTTCGTCGCGCAGCAGGCCGTTGCGGAAGGCATGCGACGCCACCTGGTAGTAGGCGATGGCGTCCCGCTCGAGCTCGGGGGCGCTGGCGATGGCACCGACGCGCCCGTCCGCCTCCATGCGGTAGGCCTGCATCCGGCCCTTGGGCTGCAGCAGCGCGATTTGGCCGCCGTGGATGAAGCCCAGGGTCTGGTAGTTGGCGACGAACGCGCGGTCCGAGGCCGGCGGCGAATTGAGCAGGTCGCGGCCGAGGAACTTGCTGTAATAGTCGAAACCAAGCATGCCCAGCAGGGTCGGTGCGATGTCGATCTGCGACATCAGCCGGTCGACGCGCCGCGGCGCGATCAGCCCAGGCGCGTATACGAACAACGGGATTCGGTACTTGTCGACCGGGATCTGCGCCCCGCCGCGCGCGTTGGCGCCGTGGTCGGCGGTGATCACGAACACCGTGTTCGCGAACCACGGCCGGGTGCGCGCCCGCTCGAGGAAGCGGCCCAGCGCGTAGTCGGTATATTTCACGGCGCCGTCGCGCCCGGTGCCGGAAGGAATGTCGATGCGCCCGTTCGGATACGTATAGGGCCGGTGATTGCTGGTGGTCATCACATGCGCGAACAGCGGCCGTTCCGGGCGCGCAGCGAGCCCGCGGTCGAACTCCTCGATCACCTGGTCGAACAGGTGCTCGTCGGCGACGCCCCACACGTTCTCGAACTCGATCTTGTCGGACGGGATTTCGCGGCGGTCGACCGAGCGGTAGTCGTTGGCGTCGAAGAACGCGTTCATGTTGTCGAAATAGCCGTAGCCGCCGTAGGCGAACAGCACGCCGTAGTCCTTGTCCTCGAACAGGCTGCCAAGAGAAAACAGGGCGTCGTTGTGCGGCCGGCGCACGATCGACTGGCCCGGCGTGGGCGGCGCCGCCAGCGCCAGCGCCTCCAGCCCGCGCACCGTGCGGTTGCCGGTGGCGTAGACGTCGGCGAACCACACGCTCTCGCGCGCCAGGCGGTCGAGGTTCGGCGTCAGGCCGGCGGCATTGCCGTAGACGCCGAGGAATTCGGCGCCAAGGCTCTCCACGGTCACGACCACGACATTCAGCCGGCGCTCCCTGGATGTTGCGCGCACGTGTCGCTCGACGCCGTCGAGTTCGGGTGCGATCCATTCGGCGCCTTCGAATCCGCCGCGCACGCGCGCCAGCGCCTCGGCGAAGGGCAAGGTTGCGTAATAGCGCTCGTAGCTCAGTTCGTTGCGCCGGTTGGCAGCGAAGAAATCGTACAGCCCGTTGCCCGCGAGCTCGTTGGCGGAATCCTGCTGCGAGAAGTCCTTCTGGTCGGCGTCGGCAAGCTGCAGCGCGCCGCCGAGCAGCACCGCCTGCACCAGCACCGAGGCGAGCATCGCGCGCCAGCCGAGCGGCGCGCCGCTCGAGCGCCACAGGCGTCGCGCCAGCAGCGTGGTCAGAACTGCGGCGGCGAGCGCCAGCATGACGAGGATGCGGCCGACGGGGTAGCTCTCCCAGATGTTGCCGATGACCTCCTGCGTATAGAGCAGGTAGTCGACGGCGATGAAGTTGAAGCGCGCGCCGAATTCTTCCCAGAACAGCCACTCCGACACCGCCAGCACCAGCAGCCCGAAGCAGGCAGCGGCGAAGGCGACGAGCGTCAGCGAGCGGTAGACCCAGGTGCGCGCCAGCCGGTCCGGCGCCAGCGCCAGCCAGAACACGAGCGGCGTGACGGCGAAGATCGCTGCCGCGACGTCGAACCACAGACCGCGGCCGAAGGCTTGCGCCAGGGTGGCGAAGTCCGGCACCACGGCGTCGGCGCGCAGGGCGAGGGCGATGCGGGTGGCGGTGGCCAGCAGAACCAGCACTGCGGCCAGCGCCGCAGCCGGAAGCAGCCTGGACGGAATCGACACGCGGCTCATGCGTGCGCGCATTCTACCGCCCGCTGCCGACGATCCCGAATTCCGCCGGCGACCTGGCGTAGAACACGCGGATCTGCTCGCGGCGCAGCACCGCCAGCAAGGCCTCGGCCTGCTGCTCGTCGAGCAGGAACTCGACCTCGACAGTCAGCTCGCCGGCCAGCTCGAAGAAGTGCTGCTCGTGCAGCACGCCGTGGCGGCCGTATCCGGCGATGGCGCGAAACGCCGAGCCGCCGTGGATGCCGGCTTTCTTCGCCGTTTCCAGCAGCCACTCGTAGAGCAGGATGCCGTGGTGCTTGTGGTTTTCGTGGACGTAGAAGCTCAGGCAGATGCCTTGCATGGCTTACCTCAGGATCAGGCGCATGGTGGCGATGCCGGCGAAAGTCAGCAGCAAGGAACCGGCGAGATGCCCGGCAACGTGCGCCGCCGCCCAGCCGAACTGGTCGCGGCTGATCAGGGTGCTGGCTTCGGCCGAGAACGTGGAAAAGGTCGTCAGGCTGCCGAGGAAGCCCGTGGTCACCAGCAGCCGCAGCTCGGGGGGCAGCGCCTCGAAATGAGTGAGTGCGCCGAGCGTCAGGCCCATCAGGTAGCCGCCGACGAGATTCGCCACCAGCGTTCCCAGCGGCAGCGTGGGAAACACGTGATTCAGCATCATCCCGAGTCCCCAGCGCGACCACGCCCCGAGCATCGCGCCCACGCCAACCGCCGCCAAGGCCGATGCGTTCACTTCCAGCGCTCCGCCGCCTGGTCGTCCGACGCGCGCGCCTCGACCCAACCCGCGGCCTCTTTCTTCCAGAAAGGGGCCTGCGTCTTCAGGTAATCCATGATGAATTCGCAGGCGGCGAACGCATCCCCGCGGTGCGCGCTCGCCACCGCGACCAGCACGATCTGGTCGGTGGGCTTGAGCGCGCCAGTGCGGTGGATCACGGTGCAGCCCACGACCTGCCAGCGCGCGCCGGCATCGTCGACGATCTTCCGCAGCGCCTTCTCGGTCATGCCGGGATAGTGCTCGAGGGTCATCGCCACTTCGCGCACCACACCGATGAAGCTTGCCACCGCCCCTACCTTGGGATCGGACGACAGGGCGCGTATCTCTGCGCCCGCGTCGAAGTCCTGCGTCTGCACCGAGATCTTCATCCGCCGGTCACCGGGGGAAAGAACGCCACCTCGTCGCCCGCCTGGATCGTGTCCGCCGGCTGCGCCATGTCCTGGTTGACGGCCATGCGGATGAGCTTGCCGTCGGCGAGCGCGAGCTGCCAGGCGCCGCCGCGGCCGCGCAGGTGCGACCGGAGCGCCGCCACGGTAGCGACGCCGGCAGGCAGCTCGAGTTCCTCGCTCGAAGTGCCGAGCTGCTCGCGCAGCGCCGCGAAGAAAAGAACCTTTACTTTCACCTGTAGAGCTCCGCGTAAGGCAGGAAGCGCACCGTATCGCCCTTCCGGATGGCGTGGCCGGGCGGGTTGTCGAGGAGGCCGTCGGCCCAGGCCGTGGAGGTGAGCACCGCCGAATCCTGCGTCGGGTACAGATCCAGCCCGCCTTGGTCGTTCCATTTTACGCGCAGGAATTCGCGCCGCGCGTCGGGCTCCGTCCAGTCGAAATCGGCGCGCGCCGCGATCGGGCGCGGCACGACCGCGGCGATGCCCTGCGTCTTCAGCAGGAACGGCCGCACGAAGATGAGGAAGGTGACGAAGCTCGATACCGGGTTGCCCGGCAGGCCGATGAACGCCGCCCCGCCCACGCTGCCGAAGGCGAGCGGCCGGCCCGGCTTCATGGCGATCTTCCACATGAGGAGCGACCCCTCCGCCTCGACCGCCGGCTTGACGAAATCGGCGTCGCCCACCGACACGCCGCCCGAGGTGACGATGAGGTCGCACTCGGCGGCGGCGCGCTTCAGCACCGCGCGCGTCGCCTCCAGGGTATCGGGCACGATGCCGTAGTCGCGCACCTCGCAGCCGAACATCTGCGCCAGGCCGTTCAGCGTGAAGCGGTTGGAGTTGTAGATCCGGCCCGGGGGCAGCGGATCGCCCGGCATCACCAGCTCGTCGCCAGTGAAGAAGAGTCCCAGGCGCACGCGCCGGTAGAGCGGCAGCGACTGGATGCCCACCGACGCGGCGAGGCCCGTGTCCTGCGGCCGAAGACGGATGCCCGCGGCGAGGATCTGCGCGCCCTTGCGGATATCGCTGCCCGTACGCCGGACCCAGGCGTCCTTTTCCGGCACCTTGTTCACCACCACGTGCTCGCCGTCGGCGGCGCAGAACTCCTGCATGACGATGGCGTCGGCCCCCAGCGGGATCGGCGCGCCGGTGAAAATGCGCGCCGCCGTGCCGGGAGCGAGCGCCTTGCCCACCGACCCCGCCATGATGCGCTGCGCGACTTTCAGCCTCGCCCCCGGCGATCGCACGTCCGCTGTGCGCACCGCGTAGCCGTCCATGGCGCTGTTGTCCAGCGGCGGCACGTCCATCGTCGAGCGCTGCGCGCGCGCCAGCACGCGATCGGCCGCTGCGAGCGTCGGCACCTCCTCGATGTCGCGCATCGGGCGCGCGCCCGCGAGCAGCACGTCGAGTGCCTCGTCCACGGAAAGCAGGCCTTTGGTCATGCGGGTGCCAGGTGCCTGAGGATGAATGCGGCAATGCCGGCATCGTCGTCGAGCGCCAGCAGCGGCAGCTTCGTCTCCAGCTGCACGTCGCTCGCCACGGCGACGATGTGCGGGTCCTGCGGATGCAGCAAGCCCTCGCCGGTAATCGCGCGCCACACCTCGAGCTTGGGGATGGGCGCACGTTTGAATCCTTCCACAAAGAGCAGGTCGCAGGGCGAGGGGTGCTTCACCCGCTGCTTGATGAACGCAATGCCCAGGCCGCGCGCCGTGAAGCGCGGGATCAGCTTCTCGATGAGCGTGTTCTTGCCGCTGCCGGACCAGCCGGCCAGAGCGAAGGTTTTCATTGGACGCCGAACGTCTTCATGGTGCGAGGGCCGGATTGTAAGGCGAAGCGATTGCGGCAGCAGAACGTCGAACGGCAGACGCTGCTCAAGTCCTTCGGCGCGCAGCGCCGACCGCTCGCCTCAGCCTGCGCGAATCTCGAGCTTCTTCATCTTCTCCCACAGGCTCTTGCGGCTGATGCGCAGGCTCTCCGCGGTTTGCTGAATCTGCCATCCGTGATCGATCAGCGCGCGCGTGATGTAGCCGCGCTCGCACTCCTGCAGGTAGCTGCTGAGGTTCCCGGACGCATTGCCAACGCTCAGTGCCGCAGAGCCTCCCTCGAAAAAGTCCTCGGGCTCGAGCACATCGTTCGCGCAGACGATGCAGGCGCGCTCGATGCAGTGGCGCAGTTCGCGCACGTTGCCGGGCCAGGGATAGTCGAGCAGCGCCTGCTCGGCGCGCCCGCTGAGGACGCGTCGCGTGCCGCCGTGCTGCGCGGAGACTTCGTCGAGCAGCACGCGCGCGAGCGATAGAATATCCTCCTTCCTCTCGCGCAGCGCCGGGATGTGCAGCTGGATCACATTGACGCGGTAGTACAAGTCCTCGCGGAAGCGTCCTTCCTCGACCAGCTTCTTCAGGTCCCGGTTGGTGGCGCAGACGAGCCGCAGTTCCACCGCGATCGACGTCTCGCCGCCGACGCGCGTGACGCGCCGCTCCTGAATCGCGCGCAGGAGCTTCACCTGCATCGAGAGCGGCAGTTCGCCGACTTCGTCGAGAAACAGCGTGCCGCAGTGCGCCTGCTCGAAAAAGCCCTTCTTGGTGCGCGTCGCGCCGGTAAAGGCGCCCTTCTCGTGGCCGAAAAGCTCCGCTTCGAACAGGCTTTCGGTGATCGCGCCGCAGTTCACCGCGATGAACGGGCATCTTTCGCTTTCGCGTGCCAGGCGGTTGAACTCCACGGCGACGCGTTCCTTGCCGACGCCCGACTCGCCGGTGATGAGCAGAGTCGTGGCGCGCTTCGCCAGGCGCGGCAGGATCTCCTCGATGCGGCGCATCGCCTGCGAGACGCCGAGCCCCGCGCCGTTCCCCGATCCCGCGGCCGGCTGCGGCCGCGCCAGCGCGCGCACCTTCTCGACCAGCTGCTCGATGTCGAACGGCTTGGTGATGTAATCGGCGGCGCCCATCTTGAGCAGCTGCACGGCGCGGTCGACCGAGCCGAAGCCGGTGATGAAGATAAACGGCGGCAGCGGCCGGCCGCTCTCGAGCAAGCGACCGAACAGCTCGTCGCCGCCAAGGTCCGGAAGCCGGATGTCGCTGACGACGACGGCGTAGGGTTTCTGGCCGATGCACGCCAGTGCGTCCTGCGCGCACGTGTGCCAGTCGTAGCGAAAGCCCTCCAGCTCGAGGCGATGGCGGAGCGACTCGCCCATGATCGGGTCGTCCTCAACGAGGCATACCAGGGGGGCGTCGTTCATGCGGGCTGAGTCTCCAGCGGCAGCGTAACGTGGAACGACGTGTGGTCCGGCTCGCTCGCCACCGCCACATCGCCACTGAGCTGGCGAATGACCTGGTACGTGACCCAGAGGCCGAGCCCGTGGCCGCCGGCGCGATGCGAGGAAAACGGCTCGAACAGGTATTCCATGCGCTCCGGCGGGATATGGGTGCCGTTGTTAGCGACGACGATGTGCAGGTCGCGGCTGTCGTGGTAGACATGGCCGGACGCCACGCCGTTCGCGCCCGCGGCGTCGACCGCGTTGAGCATCAGGTTGATCAGGATCTGGCGCACGAGCGTGGAGGGAATCTGCAGCGCGCCGACGACGTCGTTCTCCCATTCGAAGCGTACCGACTTGCCGTTCGCGTCCGCGAGCACGAGCGTGCGCGTGTCCTCGATGTCCTGCCGCGTCAGCGGGTGGCTCTCGATGCGCGCCTCGACCAGCAGCGCCGCGACCGTGTCCCGGATCTGGAGCAGTCCACGCTCGAGCAGCGAGAGCGTCTTGACCGTGACGGGGTCGTCGCTGCCGTGGTGCTTGAAGGTGTTGATCGCGTTCAGCATGCCGCCGAGCGGATTGTTGATTTCGTGCGCGATCCCGGCCGATAGCCGCCCGACCGCGGCGAGCCGTTCCGAGACGACGATTTCGCGCTTGAGCAATTCCTTCTCGCGAAGCTCCTGGAGCATCGCCTTGTATGCGGCACCGACCTGGCCCATCTCGTCGCGCGACTCCTCGACCCGGACTTCAGCCTCCGCTGGAATGCGCGTACTCACTTGCTCCATGCTCCGGGCAAGGTTCATCAGCGGCCGCGCGAAGCGTTGCCCCCAGTACCATGAGGCCGGCAGCAGCACTGCGATGACGAACAGTGTGACCACGCCGGCGCGCTTGGCGATGGCGTAAAAGCGCGGTGCAAACGCGCTCTTCGAGTAGCCTATGACCAGGGAGCCGAGCTGCACGCCGTCGGAGACGATCGGCGCGACGACGTACAGCTTGTCCGACCTCAGCGGCTCGACCACGGTCGGCTCGAACTCGCGATAATGGTCGATGGCGTGCTGCAGCTCGCTGAAGTCGCGGTTGGTGCGCATCGGGTCGGCGAGTATCGGGTACTGCGTCGGCTGGGTGGACACGTACACCATCCCACGCGAGTCGAGAACGGTGACTATCTCCGCCGTCTGCGGCGCCAATTCGTGGCCCGAGGCGTGAAACGGCGAATTGATGATCTCGAAGGCACGCCAGACGTCGTCGTGCACGAGCGGCGTGACGAGGGTCTTGGCAAGCACGCGGCCCATGCTGGCGGACGATGCGATCAGGTCGTCCCTCAGTTGGTCATATTCGCGAAACATCAGTGAGAGGGTCACGGCCGCCGCGGTCACCAGCACCAGCAAGCTCCCGCGCAGCGGGATCTTGTAGCGCAAGCTGAGATCACGCAGGCGCGGCAGCATCGGAGCGGTCGACCGCCCGCATCATGCGGTCGATGTCTTCGAACAGTCCGTCGGATCCTGGCGTGAAGCCGTCCAGGTTGAGCCGATTGAGCAGATCCTGTCCCTCGCCGTCGCTCGCCATCCCAAGCAGCACGCGGCTCATCGCGTCGAACTCGGCGTGGGTCACCGAAGCGCGCGCCACCAAAGGGGGAAAGCCGAACTCGGGAGAACGATCTGCAACGCGCGTGCGCGACGTCAGCTCGGGACTGAACTTCTCGAGCGTGTCCCAGACGTAGCCGTCGACGGAACCTCCCTGCGCAAGGACGGCAGCGACGGCCTCCACCACCTTGCGGTGGGCCCAGGTGAAGAACGACTTGCTGAAGAATCCGGCCGGCCGCTCGTCGGCCTGCGCGAGCCTGTAGTTCGCGTATAGGTAACCCGAATTGGAGTCCGGGTCCGAAAATGCAAACACCTTGCCGCGCAGGTCGAGGATTGACCGTGTGGTCGTATCGGTGGCCGGCACGATCAGGTAGGCCCGGTAAAGCGGCTGGCCGCGATACAGTGGCACGGCGAGCAGCCGTAGCCATCGGCGCCAGCGCACGAACGGATAGCCGCAGATCCAGGCGAAATCGAGCTTGTCCCGGCGCAGCATGTCGCTGATCTCGCGATAAGTGCCGCGCTGCACGAACTGCACCGGCCGCCCCAGGCGCGATTCCAGATACGCGCGCCAAGCCTTCAGGAGCCCGGCGTGGTCGTCGAGAAACACCGGCGTCAGGCCGAAGCGGACCGCGGCGTCCTGCGCGTTCGCGCGCAGCGCCAGGGCCGCCATGGACAGCAACAGGAACTTCCTCCGACGCAAATCCCGTCCCTCCGGACTTCCGCTAGCTTAGAACGACGTTACTAATTGGTAACCCGCTGGAATTGAGCTGGATCAACAAGCGGTCCGGCGGTCAACCTCCCGTGGCCGCCATGACGCGGACGATGCGCCTCGAGGAGTTGCCGAAATCGTGCCGCTCGGGCTTGTCGCGGATGGCGCGGATGATTGTTGCGGCCAGTTCCTCATCGGTTGCGCCACCGCGCAGGAGCACGCGCAGGTCCACTCTGGCTTCTTCGCCGAGACAAAGGTGCAGAACGCCGTCGACCGTGATCCGCACCCGGTTGCAGTTGGCGCAGAAGTGCTGCGAGATCGGCGTGATGAACCCGACGCTGAAGCGGCCGTCAGCGGTGACGAGATAGCGCG
>JAOTWE010000282.1 GCA_029863065.1 Betaproteobacteria bacterium | reverse complement strand
GTTGACCATCATGATCGACACCACGATGGTGTCCGGGCGGATCGCCGCCTCGAGCTTCTTCAGGTCGACGAGGCCGTTCTCCTCGACTTCGAGATAGGTGCACTCGAAGCCCTGGCGCTCGAGCTCGCGCATGGTGTCGAGCGTCGCCTTGTGCTCGGTCTTCTGCGTAATCAGGTGCTTGCCGCGGGTCTTGTTGAAGTGCGCGGCGCCCTTGATGGCGAGGTTATTGCCTTCCGTGGCGCCCGAGGTCCAGACGATCTCCTTCGGGTCGGCGCCGATCAGCGCCGCGACGTGGCCGCGAGCCTCTTCCACGCCCTCCTCGGCCTTCCAGCCGAACGAGTGCGAGCGGCTCGCCGGATTGCCGAAGTTTTCCGTGAGGTACGGGATCATCTTCTGCGCCACGCGCGGGTCGACCGGCGTGGTCGCCGAGTAATCGAGGTAGATCGGCAGCTTCACGCGGCCACCTTTTCCACCGGGCGCTTGTCGTGCAGCACCGTGACCGGCTTCGCCGCCTGCTGCGCCACCAGGTCGGCGAGACTGACCGAGGACAGGTACTCGTGAATCCGGTTGTTCAGCGTGGCCCACAGGTCGTGCGTCATGCAGCGCTTGTCGTCGGCGCAATTCTCCTTGCCGCCGCATTGCGTGGCGTCGAGCGGCTCGTCCACCGCAATGACGATTTCGGCGACCGAAACGTTCTGCATCGGCTGCGCCAGGCGATAGCCGCCGCCCGGCCCGCGCACGCTGGACACCAGCCGGCGGCGGCGCAGCTTGCCGAACAGCTGCTCCAGGTAGGACAGCGAGATGTGCTGGCGCTCGCTGATCGCCGCCAGCGTCACCGGCCCGCGCGTCTGGCGCATCGCCAAGTCCACCATTGCCGTGACGGCGAACCGGCCCTTGGTCGTGAGTCTCATGGCAACCTCGAATACCTGATAAAGACGGTCAAGTATAGCAATTCCCGACAGAAACAGTCAACAACTCACTTGATCGCCCTAAGCTGCTCTCTTCGCTCGTCTTTTTCCAGTTCTACGAGCTTGTCCTTCAGCTTGGCTAGGGCCTGCTCGAGCTCCGCCGAATGCTCGGCGAGTTTCTGGATTTCCTGGGCGTAGGGATCGTCCTGGCCCTGTTCCACCGCGTATGCGGCGAACTTCGCCGCCTTCTGTGCCGGCGCCTCCTCGATGATGCGCCCGGGAATGCCCACGACCGTGGCCCCGGCCGGCACTTCCTTGACCACCACCGCGTTGGAGCCGACTTTAGCGCCCGCGCCGACGGTGAAACCGCCCAGCACTTTGGCGCCCGCCCCGACCACCACGCCGGCGCCCAGGGTCGGATGGCGCTTCGCGCCGCGGTACAGCGTCGTGCCGCCGAGCGTCACGCCCTGGTAAATCGTGCAATCGTCGCCGACGTCCGCGGTCTCACCGATCACCACGCCCATGCCGTGGTCGATGAACACGCGCCGCCCGATGATGGCGCCCGGGTGGATCTCGATGCCGGTCGCCCAGCGCCCGACGTGCGAGGTGAAACGTCCCAGCCAGCGCAGGCCATGCGTCCAGAACCACCGCGCCAGTTTGTGGATATAGACGGCGTGCAGCCCCGGGTAGCAGGTGAGCACCTCGAAGGTGGTTCGCGCCGCCGGATCACGGGCAAAGATGCTCGCAATGTCTTCGCGTAGACGATTGAACATGCAGAGACTCTAGGTTATCCGAGTAATCCTATCAACTATTTTTTCGTCAAGGACTTCAGCAGTCCTCGCAGGATGTTGACCTCCTCGCGCTCGAGCCCCGGCACGCGTGAAAACAGGCGCCGCCAGCGCTCGCGCAGCTTGGACCCCGGGGCCATGAAGCCGCTCTCCCGGGCGGCCTCCTCGAGGTGCGCGTAAAGACCCTCGAGATCGGCCACCGTCGCCGGCATTTCCGCGCGCATTGCCGGGACCGTCGCGCCCCGCGCCATGCGCAGCTCGTAGCACACCACCTGCACGGCCTGCGCCAGGTTGAGCGAGCTGTTTTCAGGGTCCGCGGGTATATGCACCAGGTGCTGACAGGCGAACAACTCGTCGTTGGTGAGCCCCGCCGCCTCGTTGCCGAAGACGAACGCCACCGGGGCATCGATCGTGGCGGCGCGCCCGGCGGCGGCGCGCAGGTCGAGTACCTGCGGCGACCACTCGCGCGCCCGCGCCGAAAGCGCGAACGCCGCCGCGCAGTCGGCGATCGCCGCGGCGAGCGTGGCGTGCGTGCGTGCCGACGCCAGCACGTCCGCGCCGTGGGTCGCCATCCACTCGTCTTTGGGCGCCAGCGCGCGCGCCGGGGCGACGAGCCGCAGGTCCGTCAGACCCATCGTCTTCATGGCGCGCGCCGCCGCGCCGATGTTGCCGGGATGGCTCGGCCGGCAAAGGACGATGCGAATGGCGGACATGCGCGCAGTCTAGAATAGGCCATGCATCCGATGCTCAATATCGCAGTAAAAGCCGCGCGCCGCGCCGGTTCGATCATCAACCGCGCGGCGCTGGAAGGCGGCCTTGAAGTGCGCGCCAAGAACCGCAACGATTTCGTCACCCAGGTGGACAAGGCGGCCGAGCAGGCGATCATCGACATCATCCGCCGCGCCTATCCCGAGCACAGCTTCCTCGCCGAGGAATCGGGTGCCAGCGCCGGCGCGCGGCCCGAGTTCCAGTGGGTCATCGATCCGCTGGACGGCACCACCAATTACATCCACGGCTTCCCGCAGTACTGCGTCTCGATCGCGCTGGAGCATAAGGGCGTGCTGACGCAGGCGGTGGTCTACGATCCCGCCAAGAACGAGTTGTTCACCGCCTCGCGCGGCCGCGGCGCGTTCCTCGACGATCGGCGCATGCGCGTCACGAAATGCGCGCAGCTGGCCGATGCGCTGGTCGGCACCGGCTTTCCGTTCAAGGAATTCAGCCGCATCGACATGTATCTGCGCCAGTTGCGCACGCTGATGGGGACCGCGGCCGGCGTGCGGCGCGCGGGCGCCGCGGCGCTCGATCTCGCCTATGTCGCCGCGGGCCGCCTCGACGCTTTCTGGGAAATGGGCCTGTCGCGCTGGGACATGGCGGCGGGCGCGCTGCTCATCCAGGAAGCGGGCGGCCTGGTGAGCGACCTCGACGGCGCGGCGGAATTTCTCGATCGCGGCGAGATCGCCGCCGGCACGCCGAAGGTGCTGCCGCAGCTGCTGGCATCGCTCCGCTGAGCCAGCCCCGCAGGGACGAGCGCGCCTAGCGCGCGAGTGAGGCCGCCGCCGTCTGCTGGTACTTGAGATGGCCGACGAAGTGCAGCGGCCTGTTGATCTTGATCGAGGGAACATCCCCTTCCCGCATGTGCAGGATGTCCGCGGGGCTGATCAGTCGCGGGTCGGCGTCGGTGATGGGCACACCGGCCTGCTGATAGCTCTGCAGCACCAGTTGCGAGCAGAACAGGGCGCGCT
>JAOTWE010000049.1 GCA_029863065.1 Betaproteobacteria bacterium | reverse complement strand
TGGCGCTCGCGGGGCTCGCCTTGTCGCTGATGCCGCGCGGCAGAACGGCGCTGGCCGCCGCGCTCGCGCTGGTGCTCGCCTTGGGCACGGTCCTGCGCAATCGGGACTACCGCTCGGAGGTCGCGCTGTGGACCGAGACAGTGCGCCAGTCGCCCGGAAAAGCGCGCGCCTTCAACAACCTGGGCTTCGCCCTGCAGCAGGCGGGGCGCACCGAGGAGGCGCGCGCCGCCTACGAGCGCGCGCTCGCGCTCGACCCGCAGCACGTCCCCGCGCGCGTCAACCTGCGCGAGCTCGACCGCCAGTAACATGGCGGCATGGATGCGAAGGCGCTCGCGCGGCGGCTCCTGAAGCGCGGGGCGCGCCCGCTGCTCGACATCCAGCGCGTGTTCGCCTGGCTGCCGCCCGAGCGGCCGGCGGGCGAGGCGCTGTTCCGGCTCGTCGAAGCGCTCGCGCGCACCCCGGACCGCGACGCGCGCAGGGCGCTCGCACGCGAGTATGTCCCCGGCGTGCCGCGCGCGCTCGCCGAGTTCGGTGCGCGCTTCGTCGCGCGGCAGTTCGTGTTCGCCGAAACGATCGGCGAGGCGCTCGCCAGGGCGGGCGCGGGGCGCTACTCCTTCGACATGCTCGGCGAAGGCGCGCGCACCGCGGCCGACGCCGAGCGCGGCATGCAGCGCTACCTCGAGGCGCTGGCGATGGTGCGCCGCGGCGGCATCTCGGTGAAGCTCTCGTCGATCCACGAGCGCTTCGACGCCGCGAGCTACGCGAGCGTGCGCGGCGTGCTGCTCGCGCGCCTGCGCCAGCTGTGCGAGCGCGCCGCGGCCGCGGGCGTCGCGCTGACCCTCGACGCCGAGGAATCCGAGCGCTCGGCGCTGCAGCTCGACCTGTTCGCGCAGCTCGCCGCGCTGCCGCAGCTGCGCGACTGGCCCGGCCTGGGCATTGCCGTGCAGGCCTACCGGCGCGCGCTGCCGCAGACGCTCGAGGCTGTGCTCGCGGCGGCGCGCAACCGCGCGCCGCTCCAGGTGCGCCTGGTAAAGGGCGCCTACTGGGACGCCGAAGTGAAGCGCGCGCAGGAGCTGGGGCTCGACGCGTACCCGGTCCACACCGTGAAGGCCGAGACCGACCGCGCCTACGTCGCCGCCGCCGCGCGCCTGCTCGAGCACGCCGACCGCGTGTACCCGCAGTTCGCCACCCATAACCCCGTGACCGCCGCTCGCGTGCTCGCGCTCGCGGGCAAGCGGCGCTTCGAGTTCCAGCGCCTGCACGGCATGGGAGAGGCGCTCGAGCGCGCGCTCGCCGCGGAGGCGCCGGAGGTGCCGATGCGCGTCTATGCGCCGGTCGGCGCGCGCTCCGAGCTGCTCGCCTACCTGGTGCGGCGCCTGCTCGAGAACGGCGCCAGCACCTCGTTCGTGCGCCAGGCGGCGCGCAGCGACGACATCGAACGACTGATCGAAGCGGCCTTCGCCGAAGGCGGACAAGGCTTGCCCAACCCGATGGAGCTGCATATGCCCGAAAGACGCCTTGCCCGCGGCTACGACCTTGGCGAACCCACCACGCTTAGAGAAACGGCGACGCGCGTAGGCGCAGCCCGGCGCCACTGGCGCGCCGCGCCGCTGGTCAACGGCACGGTGGCCGAAGGCGCGGCGCGTAGCGCGGTCTCGCCCGCGCGGCCCGGGGAGACCATCGGCGACGTGCTGGACGCGGGCGCCGAGCACGTGCACGCGGCGCTCACGCACGCCCATGCCGCGCGCGAGCGCTGGGCGGCGACGCCGGTCGCCACGCGCGCCGCGGCGCTCGAGCGCCTCGCCGACCTGATGGAAGCGCAGGTGCACGAGCTGATGGCGCTCTGCGTCTGGGAGGCGGGCAAAACGCTGCCCGATGCGCTCGCCGACGTGCGCGAGGCGGTCGACTTCTGCCGCTACTACGCCGCCGAAGCGCGCCGGCTGATGGGCGCGCCCGTGCCGCTGAAGAGCCCGGTGGGCGAGACCAACGCCCTCAGCCTGCACGCGCGCGGCGTGTTCGCCTGCATCAGCCCGTGGAATTTCCCGGCGGCGATCTTCACCGGCCAGGTGGCCGCGGCACTCGCCGCCGGCAACCCGGTGATCGCGAAGCCTGCCGAGCAGGCGCCGCTCACGGCATACCGCATCGTGCAGCTCGCGCACGAGGCGGGCATCCCGCCCGACGTGCTGCATCTGCTGCCGGGCGAAGGCGAAACCGTGGGCCAGGCGCTGGTCGGCGATGCGCGCGTCGCCGGCGTCGCCTTTACCGGCTCGGTCGAGGCGGCGCGCGCCATCCAGCGCGTGCTCGCGCAGCGCGACGGTCCGATCGTGCCGCTCATCGCCGAGACCGGGGGCTTGAACGCGATGATCGTGGACTCGACGGCGCTGCCCGAGCAGGTGGTGGACGCCGTGGTGGCGAGCGCGTTCCGCTCGGCGGGACAGCGCTGCAGTTCCCTGCGCATGCTCTACCTGCAGGAGGCGATCGCCGCGGACGTGATCGAGATGCTGCGCGGCGCAACCGCGGCGCTGCGCCTCGGCGACCCCGCGGATCCCGCGACCGACATCGGCCCGGTAATCGACGTCGAGGCGCGCCGCAAGCTCGACGAGTACGTCGCCGGCCTGCGCAGGCGCGGCGCGCCGCTCGCGGAAAGCGGGCCGCTGCCGCTGCAGGGGCACTTCGTCGCGCCGGTGGCGTTCGCGGTGGATTCGATCCGCGAGCTGCCCGGCGAGCGCTTCGGCCCGGTGCTGCACGTGGCGCGCTTCGACATCGCGCGGCTCGACGCGGTGATCGACGACATCAACGCCATGGGCTATGGCCTGACGCTCGGCGTGCACACGCGCATCGACTCGCGCGCCGAGCACATCCGACGCCGCGCCGCGGTCGGCAATCTGTACGTCAACCGCAACATGATTGGCGCGGTGGTCGGGGTGCAGCCGTTCGGCGGCGAAGGGCTCTCGGGCACCGGCCCGAAGGCGGGCGGGCCGTTTACCCTGCCGCGCTTCGCCACCGAGCGCGTCTACACCGTGAACACCGCGGCCGCGGGCGGTGACCTGCGGCTGCTCGCGGGTCAGATGTAGCCCGGACCCTCGATTGCGGGGTGCTTCTCCAGAAACTCCTCGTCCACCTCGAGACCGAGCCCGGGCTTCTCCAGCGGCCAGACGTTGCCGTCCTTGTCCACCTCGTAAGGCTTCGAGACCAGCTCGTCGCGGAACTTGTTCGCCTTGGACACGTCGCCCTCGAAGTAGCCGCCGTTGTCGATGGCGCAGAGGAAATGGATCGAGGCGGCGTGGTTGAGACCCGTCATCGAGCTGTGCGGGTGGATCGGCAGCTTGTAGGCCGAAGCCATCGCCGCGATGCGCAGCGCCTCCGTCAGGCCCCCGGTCTTCGACAGATCGGGCTGCAGGATGGTGATCGCGCCGTCTTCGATCACGCGGTTGAATTCGAACCGCGTGTAATGGTTCTCGCCCGCAGCGAGGGGCGTGCGCCCGAAGCCTTTGGCGATGGCGTAGCTGCGGTAGTCGTGCGCGGGGAAAGGCTCCTCGAGCCACCCGACTTTGAGCTCGTCCAGTACGGGCATGACTCGGCGCACGTCGTCCACGCTGTAGCCGATGTTGGCGTCGGTCAGGATGACGAGGTCGTCGCCGCAGGACTGGCGCACCGCACGGATTCGCCCCACGTCCCGCTTCACGGCATCGCCCACGCGCAGCTTCACCGCCTTGTAGCCGAGCGCGAGGTTCTTGCGGATCTCGTCGACCAGCGGCCCGGGCGCCTGGTAGCCGAGCGAGACGCCCCCGGCATAAGCGGGAATGCCTTTCTTCACGCCGCCGAGCAGCTTGTACAGCGGCATGCCCGCCGCCTGGCCGCGGATGTCCCAAAGCGCGAGGTCGATGCCGCTCATGGCAAGGCACGCCCCCGCGCCCATGCCGTGGCTGGCGAGCTGCTTGTCGTAGATCTTCTTCCACACACCGACCACGTCCGCCGCGTCCATGCCGAGCACCAGTTGCGACAGCGTGGTCTCGATCAGCTTCGCCACCGCGGTGTGCGCGCGACCGTGGTGCGATTCGCCCCAGCCGACGAGCCCGCCCTCCGTCCTCACCTTCACTACTACTGCGTCGCGCTTGATGGCGGTGCCGATGCCGAGCGCGACGCGGTGCTCGGGCGGCACGGGAAAGGAGGTGGGGTAGGCCTTGATCTCAGCGATTTTCAGGTCGGCGGACATTCCTGGCTTCCAGGTTGGCGTGCCCGCGCCGCGTCACTCGCGGAACGAAGGATCGCGCCGGTCGAGCATCCTGAGCAGCGCCGGCCATTCCAGCTCGGTGATCTTGCGGCGCTGGCCCGGCGCGTAGCGCTCGTTCGTGGTGCGCACGACGTCCGCGCGCGGATGGTTCAGCTCGGTGTTGCAGGCCATCGCCATCACTTGCGCCTGGCAGGCGCGCTCCAGCCAGTGCAGCACGACGAACGCCTCGCAGACCGTGCGCCCCGCGGTGAGCAAGCCGTGGTTGCGCAGGATCATCGCGCAAGCCGAGCCGAGATCCTTCACCAGGCGCTGCTGCTCGTCGAGGTCGATCGCCGGTCCCTCGTAGTCGTGGTAGGCGAGCTCGCCGAAGAACATGGCGTTCTGCGTCAGCGGCAGCAGGCCGCATTTCAGCGCCGAGACCGCCATGCCGGCGGGCGAATGGGTATGGATGACGCAGGCCACGTCCTCGCGTCCGCGATGCACGGCGCTGTGGATGACGAAGCCCGCCTGGTTGATGCCGTAGCCGGTGCCCGAGTCGAGCACCACCTTGCCGTCGAAATCGATCTTCACCAGGCTCGAAGCGGTGACCTCCTCGTAGGCGTAGCCGTAGGCATTGATGAGGAAGTGGCCTTCCTCGCCCGGCACGCGCGCCGTGGCGTGGTTGTAGACCAGATCGTTCATGTCGAAGTGCGCGATCAGCCGGTAGCAGGCGGCGAGGTCGACGCGCGCCTGCCATTCCTCGGCGCTCACCTTGCTGCGCAGGGACGGGATCTTGACTTGCGAAAGGTCGGTCATAGCGTGTCCTGGGTTCCCAATATTGCGGTGATCTGGCTGGAGAGTACTCCGCCGTTGCCGTGGGCGAGGGCCACCGCGGCGTCCTGCACCTGCCGCGCCCCTGCTTCGCCGCGCAATTGTCGCACCGCTTCGATGACGAGGAAGATGCCGTACATGCCGGGATGCACGCAGGAAAGGCCGCCGCCGTTGGTGTTCACGGGCAGGCGGCCCCCGGGCGCGATGCGCCCGCCCGAGACGAAAGCGCCGCCTTCGCCCTTCTTGCAGAAGCCCAGGTCCTCGAGGAAGAGCAGCGTATTGATGGTGAAGGCGTCGTACAGCTCCACCACGTCCACGTCCTTCGGCCCGACACCCGCCATCTCGTAGGCGCGCTGGCCCGATTCGGTCGCGGCGGTCACCGTGAGGTCCGGCATCGACGAAATTTGCCGGTGCCAGTGCGCGGCGCCGACGCCCAGGAGGTAGGCGGGCGGCTTCGCGAAGCCTTTCGCCCGCTCGGCGCGCGTTAGCACGTAGGCGCCGCCGCCGTCGGTGACCAGGCAGCAGTCGCGCACGGTGAGGGGATCGCTGACCATGCGCGACTTCAGCACTTCTTCGACCGTGAGCGGCTCGCGCGAAAACGCCTCCGGGTTCAGCTGCGCCCACCGGCGCGCCGCGACGGCGATCTCGGCGAGCTGCGTGCGCGTCGTGCCGTACTGGTGCATGTGGCGCGCGGTGGCAAGCGCGTAGGAAGAGGGTGGGTTGAAGGGCTTGTACGGATGCTCGAAGGGCTGAGGGTCGAGCGCCATCTTGTAGCGCCCGGCCTCGGCGCGTCCCGTACCGGTGCGCTGGTTCGAGCCGTAGGCGACGAGGATGGTGTCGCACAGCCCCGCGTTCAGCGCCAGCATTGCGGGAACGAGGTGGCCTACGAAAGACGAGCCGCCGACCATGCTCGATTCGGTGAACTTCGGATGCACGCCGAGATGCTCGGCGAGCGCCAGGCCCGACATGAAGATGTTGGTGCTGGCGATGACGATGCCGTCGACGTCGCGCGCCGTGAGGCCGGCGTCGGCGAGCGCATTTTTGGCCGCGGCAGCGGCGATCTCCATCTCGCTCCAGCCCGGCGCCTCGCCGCAGCCGGCCAGGCCCACGCCCGCGATGGCGACCGAGCCCCTCATGCCGGCGTGAACTCCACCAGGCCCTCGGCGATGCGCGCCTTGACCGCCATGCCGATCTTCACGCTCTCGGGCGGGATCGAGACGACGCGGCTCATCATGCGCACGCCTTCGGCGAGGTCGACGAGGCAGACGTTGTAGTCGCCGCCGTCGGCGGGCTTTCTGCGCACCACGGTCGTCGAATACACCGTGCCGCGGCCGCTCGGCGCGACCCAGCCGAGCTCGCCCGCGCCGCAGTGTGGGCAGACGACGCGCGGGTAGAACACGTGCTTCGCGCACGTCTTGCACTTCTGGATCTCGAAGCGCCCGGCGGCCAGCGCGTCAAGGTAGCGCTTCTCTGGGCCGGAGGGTGCTGTCATTCGCGGCCGATTATTGCAGAACTCCTGTGCAACAATCGAGGCGAAAGTCGAAATGCTCTCCCGAACCTCCCCGGTGGTGCGCGGCATGCTGTGGATGGCCGCCACGGGCTTCCTGTTCATCGTGCTGAACACGATCATGAAGCGGCTGTCGCACGACCTCGATCCGTGGCTGGTCGGCTTCCTGCGCTACCTGATGGGCGCAGTGGTGATGCTCGGGCCGGCGCTGCGCCTCGGTGCGGGCGCGCTTTGGCCGAAGGCGCCGGGCCTGCAGTTCGTGCGCGGGCTGTTCCACGCCAGCGGCATGATGCTGTGGTTCGCCGCGCTGCCGATGGTGACGCTCGCCGAGCTGACGGCGATCGGTTTCAGCGGGCCGCTGTTCATCTGCCTTGGCGCGATGCTGTTCCTCAACGAGCGCATGAGCCCCGCGCGCTGGGCCGCGGTGCTGATTGGCTTCGCCGGCGTGCTGCTCGTGGTGAAGCCCTGGGACGGCGCGGGCTTTGCCGGTATCTCCACGGGCATGCTGCTGATGCTCGCCTCGGCGCCGTTGTTCGCGGGCTCGTTTCTGGTCGCCAAGGCGCTCACGCGCCACGAGCGCTCGGAAGTCGTGGTGCTCTGGCAGCACCTGTGGGTGTCGGTGCTGCTCTGCGGCTTCGCGCTCGCCTACTGGTCGCAACCCACGCCCGCGCAGTGGGGTCTGCTCGTCGCCTGCGGCTTTCTTGGCGCGGGCGGCCACTACTGCATGGTGCGCGCGTTCCGCGTCGCCGACATCTCGGCGGTGCAGCCGGTGAAGTTTCTCGAGCTGGTGTGGGCGGCGATCCTCGGCGTGCTGGTCTTCGGCACGGCGCCCGCCGGCGCCACCGTGATCGGCGGCATGGTGATCCTGGTCAGCACGCTGCTGCTCGCGCGGCACGAGTCGCGCGTCGCCGCGCCTGTGAAAGAATCCGCGCGGGAGGCGGCATGAGCTGGCAGGAGGAAATGGAGGAGCTCGCGCGGCGCAAGGCGCGGGCGGCCGAAATGGGCGGCGCGCGGATCGGCTACCGGCCATGACGCTGCGCGCGGCGCTCGCGCCGAACTCCATCGCCATCGTCGGCGCCTCCGACAACCCGCACAAGGTGGGCGGCCGGCCGATCCTGTACATGAAGCGCTACGGCTTTCGCGGCGCCATCTACCCGATCAACCCGGGGCGCGCGCAAGTGCAGGGCCTGAAGGCCTACGCGTCGATCGGCGACGTCCCCGAGGCGCCCGATCTGGCGGTGATCGCCGTGGCGGGCGACGACGCGGTGCGCGCAGTCGAGGAGTGCGCGGCGAAAGGCGTCCAGGTGGCGGTGGTCATGACCTCGGGTTTCGGCGAGATCGGCGCCGAGGGCAAGATCGCGCAGGCGCGCATGGCGGCGGCGGCGAAGGCCGCGGGCATGCGGCTCGTAGGCCCCAATTGCCAGGGCCTGGCGAATTTCGCCACCGGCGCGGTGGCCAATTTCTCCACCGTGTTCCACGAGCTGGAGGCGCGCGACGGACCCGTCGCCATCGTCAGCCAGAGCGGCGCCTGCTCGCAGGCGATCTACATCCTCGCGCGCCAGCGCGGCCTCGACGTGCGCCACGTGCACGCGACGGGCAACGAGGCCGATGTCACCGTCGCCGACCTCGCCGCGGAGATCGTGCAGGAAGAGGGCGTGCGGCTCGTCCTTCTCTACATGGAAGCGATCCAGCGTCCCGAGGTGCTGGCGCAGGCGGCGGAGTTCGCGCGCGGCCGCAACCTGCCGATCGTCGCCGTCAAGGCCGGGCGCACCGCGAGCGGCGTGAAAGCCGCGTCCTCGCATACCGGCGCGCTGGCGAGCGAAGACCGCGTCATCGACGCCTTCTTTGCCAAGCACGCCATCTGGCGCGCGGCCGACCCGGAGGAGCTGGTGGCCGCGGGGCAACTTTACCTGAGCGGCGGCCGGCCGCCGGGGCGGCGCTTCGTGGCATTGAGCAACTCGGGCGCGAGCTGCGTCATGGCGGCGGATGCGGCGGAGGAGTTGGGTCTCCCGCTTCCGGACTTCGCCGAAGCGGCCAAGTTACGCCTGAAGAAGGTGCTGCCGGCCTTCGCCACGCCGTCCAACCCGCTCGATGTCACGGGCGCGTTGCTCACCGACAGTGGCTTGATCGGCGGCGCCCTCGGCGTTCTCGGCGAAGAGGATGCCTGCGATCTCCTGATGCTGGCGATCCCGATCGCGGGCGCCGGCTACGACGTGCCGCGCTTCGCGCGCGATGCGGCAACGTTTCGCGAGCGCCATGGCAAGAGTGTGGCGCTCGCTGCACCGCAGCCCGAGGTGCGCGCCGAGTTCGAGAAGCTCGGCGTGCCGGCGTTTGCGCGCGAGCGCGACGCCATGCTTGCGCTGCGCCAGCTCGCCGCGCACAGCGCGCTGCTGCGCCAGCGACCGGCGGCTGCACCTGCCGCGGTCGCGCCGTCGCTACCCGAGGGCAAGGCGGGCTTTCTCGACGAAGCTGCGAGCCTGGCGCTGCTTGCGCAGGCCGGCATTGCGGTGGTCGAGCATCGGCTGTGCCACAGCGAGGCCGAAGCGCGCGCCGCGTTCGCCGCGCTCGGCCCGAAAGTAGTGGTCAAGGCCTGCTCGGCGAGCGTGCCGCACAAGACCGAACAGGGGCTCGTGCGCGTCGGCCTGCAAAGCGCGGACGAAGTGGTGCAGGCGTATCGTGATTTCAAGCCGCGCCTGCCGGCGGTGGACGGCGTATTGGTGGCGCGGCACGCGGCAGGCCGCCGCGAGCTGGCGCTCGGCGCGCGCCTCGACCCGCATTTCGGTCCGGTGGTGATGGTCGGCGACGGCGGCATCTACCTCGAGGCGCTGAAGGACTTCCGGCTGCTCCTGCCGCCGTTTTCCGTCGAGGACGTGCTCGAGGCGCTTGCCGGGCTGCGCATGGCGCCGCTGCTGGGCGCGCAGCGCGGGCAAGCGCCGCTCGATGCTGGTGCATACGCGCGCATGGCGGTGCGCCTGGGCGAGGCGATGCGCGGCTGGCAGGGCCGTGTCGCCTCGGTCGACGTCAACCCGGTGATGCTGTTCGAGCAGGGGCGCGGCGCGCTCGCCGTGGATGCGCTGGTGGAGCTGGCCCCTGCTTGCGCGAATCCGGGGTAACTTACATACTCATGTCCCGTTTCGGGAGAACTACAGAGGAGGAGGACTCATGAAGCGTCGTAAATTTCTGTCGGGAGCTGCAGCCGGCGGCGTGGTTGCCGGAGCTGCGCTACTAGCTTCGTGCGGCAAGGAGGAGGCTCCGAAGCAGGCAGCCGCGCCTGCCATTTCAGAGGGAATTAAAGAACTAAAGATGGTGACCACCTGGCCGAAGAACTTCCCAGGCCTTGGCACCGGCGCCGAGCGGCTCGCCCAGCGCATCACTACGATGTCGGACGGCAAGCTGCAGGTCAAGGTTTATGCCGGCGGCGAACTGGTGCCGCCGTTCCAGTCGTTCGACGCGGTTTCTGAGGGCAAGGCGGAGCTGAGCCACGGGGTTTCGTACTACTGGCAGGGCAAGTCGCCCGCCTTCAACTTCTTCGCCGCGGTGCCGTACGGCATGAACGCGGCGGAGCACTACGCGTGGATGCTGTGGGGCGACGGTTTGAAGCTGTATACCGAACTGTGCGACAACTTCGGCGTCGTGCCGTTCATGCGCGCGAGCACGGGCGTGCAGATGGGCGGCTGGTATCGCAAGGAAATGAAGTCGATGGACGACTTCAAGGGACTCAAGTTCCGCATGCCAGGCCTGGGCGGCGAAGTGCTGCGCAAGCTGGGGGCGACGGTGGTCAATCTGCCGGGGGGCGAAATTTTCCCCGCGCTGCAGGCCGGCACGATCGACGGCACCGAGTGGGTCGGCCCGTGGAACGACCTGGCGTTCGGCTTCTACAAGGTGGCGAAGTTCTATTACTGGCCTGGATTCCACGAGCCCAACACGACGGGCGAGGTGCTCGTCAACAAGAAGGTGTGGTCGGGCCTGTCGAAGCAGCACCAGGAGATCATCGCCGCGGCCATCCAGGCCGAATCGACGATCGAGAAAGCCGAGTTCGACTACAAGAGCGCGGACGCGCTCGACGCACTGATCAACAAGCACGGCGTGCAGCTGCGCCAGTACTCCGACGAGATGATGCGGGGCTTTTACCAGGCGGCCGCGGAGGTCGTCGCCGAGATCGGCAACAAGGACCCGTTCACCAAGAAGGTGTACGACAACTTCATGGCGGCCCGCGCCAGGGCGATCGGCTGGAGCAAGCTGGGCGAGCAGGGCTTCATGAACGCGCGCTCGGCGAACTTCAAGACCTGAGCGTTAAGCGGATGAGCGTCCCCCCGCGGGGCTGTTCCGCCCCGCGGGGGTGACCCGCCGCGCGCGGCGCCCGGTTCCGCGGAGCGACACTGCTCGATACGCACGCCTCTATTGGAAAGACCGCATGAGCCCTCTCAAGCGCATCGCCAACGCGATCGACGCGATCAACGACTGGATCGGCCGCTGCCTCGCGTGGCTCACGCTCGGCATGGTGCTGGTCACGTTCGCCGTCGTGCTGATGCGTTACGTCTTCGGACTCGGCTCGACCCTCCTGCAGGAATTCGTCGTCTACATGCATGCCATCGTCTTCATGGTGTGCGCGGGCTACGCGCTGGTCCACAACGGGCATGTGCGCTGCGACATCTTCTACAGCGCCGCCTCGCCGCGCGCCAAGGCGATCATCGACATCGTCGGCACGTTCATCTTTCTGATCCCGACGTGCATCCTCGTCTTCTGGGTAACCTGGCCTTATGCCGCGGCGTCCTGGGCCGTGCTCGAAGGCTCGCCGGAGGGCCGCATGGGCATTCCGGCGGTGTTCCTGCTCAAGTCGCTGATCCTCGTCCTCGCCGGGCTGCTCGCGCTGCAGTCGGTGTCGCTGGTGCTGCAGTCGGCGCTGTTCCTCGCCGGCGTGACGCCGTCGCGCGGCAGGTTCGACGGGGAAGAAGAGCGCGTCGCATGACGTCCCACTTCGGCGAGTGGCTCGACCTCGCGATGTTCATCGCGCTGTGCGTGCTGGTCCTGCTCGGCTTTCCGGTCTCGTTCACGCTCGCCGGCACGGCGCTGATCTTCGGCCTGCTCGGCCTGGCGATGCACGTGTTCGACGCCGATTTCCTCGGCGTCTTCCCCAACCGCATCTTCGGCGTGATGACGAACGAGGTGCTGATCGCAGTGCCGCTGTTCATCTTCATGGGAATCATGCTCGAGCGCTCCAAGGTCGCCGAGGAACTGCTCGACACGATGGGCCAGCTCTTCGGCCGCCTGCGCGGCGGCCTGGGCATCTCGGTGTCGGTGGTCGGCGCGCTGCTCGCCGCCTCGACCGGCATCGTCGGCGCCACCGTGGTGACGATGGGCCTGCTCTCGTTGCCGACCATGCTGCGCCGCGGCTACGACCCGAAGCTCGCCTGCGGCTCGATTGCCGCGGCTGGAACGCTCGGCCAGATCATCCCGCCGTCGATCGTGCTGGTCGTGCTGGGCGACCAGATTTCCAACGCCCACCAGGAAGCGCAGCGCCTGCTCGGCAATTTCTCTCCGGAGCCGGTAGGCGTGGGCGACCTCTTCGCCGGCGCGCTCATCCCCGGGCTCGGCCTGGTTGCACTGTACATTCTCTACCAGATCGTGCTCGCCTTCGTGCAGCCGAGCGCCTCGCCGGCGATCCCGCGCGACGAGTCGATGCAGTCCGGCAACATGACGGGCCGCGTGATGCATGCGCTGGTCGCGCCCCTGGTGCTGATCGTTTCGGTGCTCGGCTCGATCCTGGTGGGCATCGCCACGCCGACGGAAGCCGCCGGCGTGGGCGCGATAGGCGCGACGCTGCTGGCCGGCCATCGTCTCGCCGAAGGCAGGCCGTTACCGGTCTACACGGCCGCGTTCAGCCTGGTCGCCGTGATCATCCTGACGACTTTCGTCGACATGCGAGTGACGCGTTCGCATATCTCGGCCTTCGAATACGTCTCGACCGGATTCGCCGTCCTGCTGTGCCTGGGCATTCTCTGGGGGCTGCTGGTGGCGCTTGCGCGCGTGTTCCGCAACGAGATGCTCGTCCCGGTGATGCGCACCACTGCACGCCTGAGCTCGATGATCTTCGTCATCATCATCGGCGCGCAGCTGTTCTCGCTGGTCTTCCGCGGGCTCGGCGGCGACGAGATGGTGCACCAGTTCCTTTCGGGAATACCCGGTGGCGGGCTCGGCGCGATGGTGGTGGTCATGGCGCTGATGTTCGTGATGGGGTTTTTCCTCGACACGATCGAGATCCTGTTCATCGTCGTGCCGATCGTCGGGCCGGCGCTGCTGAAATTCGGCTTCGATCCGATCTGGCTGGGCATCATGATCGCGGTCAACCTGCAGACCTCGTTCCTGACCCCGCCACTGGGCTACGCGCTGTTCTACCTGCGCAGCGTCGCGCCTCCCGAGGTGACGACCATGCATATCTACCGCGGCGTCATTCCTTTCGTGATCATGCAGCTCATGATGCTGGTCATCCTCTCGTATTTCCCCGCGCTGGCGACCTGGCTGCCGCACGTGGTCTTCCGCTGAGCGGACAAGTCGCGGCATGAAGCGCGAGCTGCTCGGCCGCACTCCCGCGATTCTCAATGTCGGCCTCGAAACGCTGGTGACGGGCCCGCGCGCCGCGGGCGCGGCGGTGACGCACCTCGACTGGCGCCCGGCCGGCGACGGCGAACCGGCGCTGGCGCGCGCGCTCGCGCGATTGACGGGGGACGCGCGTACCGACGCGGCCAACGATGCCGCGGTCGCAGGCATGCTTGCCGCCCGGCCGCATCTCGTCGACGTGGAGCTGCGCGCCGAGGACATCTGGCCGCATCTCTGGGAGGGAGGCGCGCGCCTGCTGACGCACGCCGGCGCGCCGCTGCCCTGGGAGGCGATGTGCGAGCCGATGAAAGGCACGCTGATCGGTGCCATGCTCTACGAGGGATGGGCGCAGGACGAGGCCGAGGCGCGCGGGCGACTCACCGCGGGCGAGGTGCGATTCGTGCAGAACCACGACCTTGGCGCCGTCGGCCCGATGTCGGGAACCATTTCGCCGTCGATGCCGATGTTCGTGGTGCGCGACGCCGCGCACGGCAATATGGCCTACACCAACCTGAGCGAAGGCATCGGCCGGGTGCTGCGCTTCGGCGCATACGGTCCGGAGGTGATCGCCCGGCTGCAATGGCTCGGCTTGACCGTCGCGCCCGCGCTGAAGTCGGCGCTCGCCGAGCTCGAGGGTGGCGTCGATCTCAGGGCAATCCAGTCGCAGGCGCTGCTGATGGGCGACGAGGTGCACAGCCGAAACGCCGCGGCGACTGCGCTGTTCCACATGGCGATCGGCGGCGCGCTTGCCGGCAGCGCCTACGATCGCGCGCGCAGCCGCGAGGTGCTTGATTTCATCGCCGGCACCTCGCAGTTCTTCCTCAACCTGTCGATGGTCGCCTCGAAAGCGATCATGGACGCGGCCCACGGCGTCGCGCGCTCGTCGATCGTCACCGCGATCGCGCGCAACGGCGTCACCACCGCGATCCGCGTGAGCAGCCTCGGCGCGCGCTGGTTCGAAGCGCCGTCGGACGTGCCGGTCGGGCTGTTCTTCGCGGGCTTCGCGCAGCGAGACGCGAACCCGGACCTCGGCGACAGTTCGATCTGCGAAACCGCGGGCTATGGCGGCCAGTCGCTCGCCGCCGCCCCCGCCCTGGTGCAGTTGGTGGGCGGCACGGTGGCCGACGCGATCGCGATCTCGCGCGAGATGCACGAGATCGCCTGGGCGCGTAACCCGGACATGGCGCTGCCGAACCTGGATTTCGCCGGCGCGCCGGCCAGTATCGACGTGCGCAAAGTCGTCGACAACGGTATCCGGCCGTTGCTTACCACCGGCATCGCCCACCGCCAGGCGGGCATCGGCCAGATCGGCGCCGGCATGGTGCGCGTGCCGATGACCTGTTTCACGCAGGCGGTGATGGCGCTGGCCGAACGCGCCTAGCGTAACCTGGCTGCCGAAGGGGATCTGCGGCTCAATCCCAGGCGCGCGCTCATCGGGCGCGTACCTGGGACAGCAGTCCCTCACGCGTGATCGCGTCGCGCACCGGGAGGCCAGCGGCGCGCAGAGCGCCCGCGGTCCATACATTGCAGGTACGCAACAGGTGGAAGGTGTCGCGCCCGGCATAGAAGCGGCTGTCGCCATGCAGTCCGGGGCCAAGAGGCGCAGCGGCCTCGCCGGTGCGCTCGAACGCATCGTGCACGTAGCGCAGCATGCCTTCCAGCGCCGGACGCGACAGGGGAATTTCCACGATCTCACTTCCCGGAAAACGCGCGCCGAGCCCGCCGCGCACGCCAACCAGGTGCACCACGCTGCGGTTGGGAAAGAACGCCGCCTTGAACGACAGCCACGGCCCGGCCGATTGCGCCA
>JAOTWE010000281.1 GCA_029863065.1 Betaproteobacteria bacterium | reverse complement strand
ACAGTCGACGTCAATGCGGCGCGCGTCGCCATCTACCGCATGATGCGGCCCGGCGAGCCGCCGACGGAAGACGCGGTTGAATCGCTGTTCAACGGCCTGTTCTTCGCCGAGGAGCGCTACGACCTGTCCGCGGTCGGCCGCATGAAGTTCAACCGCCGCGTGGGCGTGCCTTGCGAAACCAGCTGGCAGATTCGCCTGAAGAGCGTGGCGCTCTCCAAGGAGTCCGAAGAGGAGGTGCGCGCGTATTTCAAGCACGCACCCGAGCTGTCGCTCGGCAAAGTCGCGGTCGAGGGCGTGCTGAGCGAGGGCGAGGCGCAGCAGATCATCGACAAGATGTACCAGGACCTGAAGGCGAAGGGGGTCGACCGGCAGAAGCTGGAGGCGAGGCTCGAGCCGCGCTACACGCTCAGCCCGCGCGACATCGTCGAAGTGATCCGGATTCTCGTCGAGCTGCGCAACGGCCGCGGCGACGTCGACGACATCGATCACCTGGGCAACCGGCGCGTGCGCTCGGTGGGCGAGCTCGCCGAGAACCAGTTTCGCGCCGGCCTGGTGCGCGTCGAGCGCGCCGTCAAGGAACGCCTGTCGCAGGCCGAAAGCGACAATTTGATGCCGCACGACCTGATCAACGCCAAGCCGATTTCGGCGGCGATCAAGGAGTTCTTCGGCTCGAGCCAGCTGTCGCAGTTCATGGACCAGACCAACCCGCTCTCGGAGATCACGCACAAGCGGCGCGTTTCCGCGCTCGGGCCGGGCGGGCTGACGCGCGAACGCGCGGGCTTCGAGGTGCGCGACGTGCATCCCACGCACTACGGGCGCGTCTGCCCGATCGAGACCCCGGAAGGGCCGAATATCGGCCTGATCAATTCGCTCGCGCTCTACGCGCGCACCAACAAGTACGGCTTCCTCGAGACGCCGTACCGCAAGGTGACGAACACCAAGGTGACGAACGAAATCGCCTACCTGTCGGCGATCGAGGAAGGCAACTACGTCATCGCGCAGGCCAATGCGGCGATCGACAAGGCGGGCAAGCTGGTCGATGCGCTGGTGTCGTGCCGCAATCGGAACGAATTCATGCTTTCCACGCCGGACCGGGTGGAATTCATGGACGTCGCGCCGAGCCAGATCGTGTCGGTAGCCGCCTCGCTCATTCCGTTCCTCGAGCACGACGACGCCAACCGCGCGCTGATGGGATCCAACATGCAGCGCCAGGCCGTGCCCTGCCTGCGGCCGGAAAAGCCGCTCGTCGGCACCGGCATCGAGCGCACGGCGGCGATCGATTCCGGCACCTGCGTGGTGGCGTTGCGCGGCGGCCTGGTGGACTACGTCGACGCCAACCGCGTGGTGGTGCGCGTGAACGACGAGGAGACGGTGTCGGGTGACGTCGGCGTCGACATCTACAAGCTCACCAAGTACACGCGCTCCAACCAGAACACCAACATCAACCAGCGCCCGATCGTCAGGCAGGGCGAGCGCCTTGCCAAGGGCGACGTGGTGGCCGACGGCGCCTCCACCGACCTCGGCGAGCTTGCGCTCGGGCAGAACATGATGGTCGCGTTCATGCCCTGGAACGGCTACAACTTCGAGGACTCGATCCTCATTTCCGAGCGCGTGGTGTCGGACGACCGCTTCACGTCGATCCACATCGAGGAGCTGACGGTGGTGGCGCGCGACACGAAGCTCGGACCAGAAGAGATCACGCGCGACATCTCCAACCTGTCGGAGGCGCAGCTGTCGCGCCTCGACGAATCGGGCATCGTCTATATCGGCGCCGAAGTCGAGGCGGGCGACGTGCTGGTGGGCAAGGTCACGCCCAAGGGCGAGACGCAGCTCACGCCGGAAGAAAAGCTGCTGCGCGCGATCTTCGGCGAGAAGGCTTCCGACGTGAAGGACACGTCGCTGCGCGTGCCTTCGGGCATCTCCGGATGCGTGATTGACGTGCAGGTGTTCACGCGCGAAGGCATCGAGCGCGACAAGCGCAGCCAGCAGATCATCGAAGACGATCTGCGGCGCTACAAGACCGATCTCGCCGACCAGATGCGCATTGTCGAGTCGGATACTTTCGAGCGTCTGGAGCGCCTGCTCACCGGCAAGACCGCCAACGGCGGTCCGAAGAAGCTGGCCAAGGGCACCAAGATCACGAAGGGCTACCTCGATTCGTTCGAGCGCTTCGACTGGTTTGACATCCGGCTGGCGAATGAAGAGGCGGCGGCGCAGCTCGAAGGCCTCAAGGAATCGCTGGCGCAGAAGCGGCGCGAGTTCGACGCCATGTTCGAAGCGAAGCGAAAGAAGCTCACGCAGGGCGACGAGCTGCCGCCGGGCGTGCTGAAGATGGTCAAGGTGTACGTGGCGGTCAAGCGCCGCCTGCAGCCGGGCGACAAGATGGCCGGGCGCCACGGCAACAAGGGCGTGATCTCCAAGATCGTGCCGGTTGAGGACATGCCGCACATGGCGGATGGCACGACGCTCGACATCGTGCTCAACCCTCTCGGCGTGCCCTCGCGCATGAACGTCGGCCAGATCCTGGAAACGCATCTGGGCTGGGCGGCGAAAGGCCTCGGCCTGAAGCTCGGCGAGATGGTGAAGGCGCAGGCGAAGATCGCCGAAATACGCAAGACCGTGGAGCGCATCTACAACGCGAGCGGCAAGGACGAAGAACTGGGCCGGTTGACCGATGAGGAAGTGCTGCAGCTCGCGCAGAACCTGCGCGAGGGCGTGCCCTTTGCCACGCCGGTGTTCGACGGCGCGTCCGAAGCCGAGATTAACGCCATGCTGGAGCTTGCCGGGCTGCCGGTGTCGGGGCAGGTCACCTTGATGGATGGCCGCACTGGCGAGGCGTTCGACCGGCCGGTGACGGTGGGCTACATGCACGTGCTCAAGCTCCACCACCTGGTCGACGACAAGATGCACGCCCGCTCCACGGGGCCGTACAGCCTGGTCACGCAGCAGCCGCTCGGCGGCAAGGCGCAGTTCGGTGGCCAGCGCTTCGGCGAGATGGAGGTCTGGGCGCTGGAAGCCTACGGCGCCGCGTACACCCTGCAGGAGATGCTCACGGTCAAGTCCGACGACATCACCGGGCGCACCAAGGTGTACGAGAACATCGTCAAGGGCGACCACAAGATCGACGCCGGCATGCCGGAGTCGTTCAACGTGCTGGTCAAGGAAATCCGCTCGCTGGGCATCGATATCGACCTGGAGAAGTACTGATGAAAGCGCTACTTGAGCTATTCAAGCAGGTCCAGCAGGACGAGGACTTCGAAGCCATCCGCATCGGACTGGCGTCGCCGGAGAAGATCCGCTCGTGGTCCTACGGCGAAGTGAAGAAGCCCGAGACCATCAACTACCGCACCTTCAAGCCGGAGCGCGATGGCCTGTTCTGCGCCAAGATCTTCGGGCCGATCAAGGACTACGAGTGTCTGTGCGGCAAGTACAAGCGCCTCAAG
>JAOTWE010000048.1 GCA_029863065.1 Betaproteobacteria bacterium | reverse complement strand
CTCGCCTTGCGCAGCGTGCGCAAAAATGTACAGCGCGTCGCCGGGCGCGACCCGTGAAACCAGTGCAGGCGCGAGCTTGACCGTGCCGGCGACGCCGGCGGCCGCCGCCGGCGCGGCCGCGGCGGCAATCGGTGGATGGGGCAAGGCGGGCACACTTGCCGCGCCGCCCGGTGGCAGCTTGCCGAGTTCGCGCGCCTGGCCGATGCTGCGCCGGATCGAACGCCCGATCTCGGAATGCGCGTCCGTCAGCGGCACGAGGCGCTCCCAGTACGCGACCGCGGCCGAATAACGCTGGCGTTCGAATTCGGCACTCCCCGCCAGCGCCAGCGACTTGACGTGGCCGGGGTCGATCGCCAGCGCGCGCCTGACGATCGCCAGGGGTTCGCCCTCCATCTTGCGGCCGCGGGCCATCGCCAGCGCGTCGGCGTAATCGGCGAGCAGGTCCGCATTGTTCGGCGTCCGCTTCGCGGCTTGCGCGTAGGCCCGCGCCGCCGGTTCGAAGCGCCCGAGCGTCGCGTACGAGCGCGCAAGCATCGTCCATCCCGCCGCATCATCGGGCTTCTGCCTGAGCCGCTCTTCGAGCCGCTCGGCCAAGGTGCCCATCTGGGCCGGCGTCACCGCGTGCGCGAGCGCGGGCTCGACGCGCGCCGGTGGATCGGGCGACTTGGAGTTGCCGACCCAGAGGGAGTACGACACGGCAACCAGGGCGACGGCCGCGCCCACGGCAAGAGCGGCCCAGAGCAGCGCGTGGCGGCGAGCGGGCGGCGGCGACGAAGACGGCATGCCGACGATCAATAACAGACCGGCGGCAAACCGGGGTTGAGGCAGATCAAACGGCAGCCAGCGCGCGGACGCGATTGTCCCGCGCGGCGCACTTGCCGTCGATGTAGAGTGCCCCATCCCGATCGAGGCGCTTTTCCATCGCCGTGCCCTTGTACGCCCTCAGCATTTCCGCCAGCGCCTTCCTGCTGTTTCTGCTGCAGCTCATCACCGCCAAGCAGATCCTGCCCTGGTTCGGCGGTGCCGCCGCGGTCTGGATCACTTGCCTGGTGTTCTTCCAGGCCGTGCTGCTGCTCGGTTACGCCTACGCCGACTGGAGCAGCCGGCGGCTGACGCCGAAACAGCAGGCCGTGCTTCATGGATTGCTGCTGGCGTTGAGCCTCGCCCTGCTGCCGATCACGCCCGATGCGAGCTGGCAACCGCAAGCCGCGGCGGATCCGGTTTGGCGCATCCTGGCGTTGCTCGCCGCCACGATCGGCCTGCCGTACTTCCTGCTCTCGACCACCACCCCGTTGCTCCAGTCCTGGTTCGTGCGTACTTATGCGGCCGCGAACCCCTACCGGCTGTTCGCACTGTCCAACCTCGCCTCGATGCTCGCGTTGCTCGGCTATCCGTCGGCCATCGAACCCTGGTTCAGCACGAGCGCGCAGGCGCAAGCCTGGTCGCTCGCCTATGCTGCTTTCGTTGCCCTGTGCGCTGCCGCCGCATGGCACAGCCTGCGTTCGATCCCGCCTGGCGGAATCCCTTCGGCGGACGCGCCGCGGCACGAGGCCGTCGCGCCGGGCATGCAGCTTCGGTGGGCCGCGCTCGCGGCGACGGGCGCGTTCCTGCTGCTCGCGGTGACCAACCACCTGACGCAGAACATCGCTGCGGCCCCGCTGCTGTGGGTGCTGCCGCTGAGCATTTACCTTCTCACCTTCATCCTTTGCTTCGACCGCCGGCCGTGGTATCGGCGCAACCTGTTTCTCGGCCTGCTCGCCGTCGCCTTGTGCGCGCTCGCCTGGCGGCCGGCCGATGGCGCGCTCATTTCCAAGGCGCTGTTCCAGATCGGCCTGTTCTCGGCGGGACTGTTCATCGCCTGCATGTTCTGCCACGGCGAGCTGTACCGCCTGCGCCCCGCGCCGCGGCATCTCACGCGCTTCTATCTGATGATCGCGCTGGGCGGCGCGCTCGGCGCGCTGCTGGTCGGCCTCGCCGCGCCGCTCGTATTCCCGGGATATTGCGAACTGGACATCGGCCTCGCCGCGCTCGCCGCGCTGGGTCTGTACGCGGTACGCGAGCGCGCGCTCGCCATCCGCTGCATCGGCGCCGGCGTGCTCCTGTTCACCCTCGGCAGCGCGCTGCACAGGTTCAGCGCATTCGCCGAGGACACGGTGCTGATGACGCGCAATTTCTACGGCGTGCTGCGCGTCAGGGAACAGCGCGACCCGGCGAATCCCGAACGCGACCGGCGGCTGTTGCTGCACGGCACGGTCACGCACGGCGACCAGCTTCCCCACCCGCGCTATCGGCGCGCCCTGGGCACCTATTACCAGACCACGTCGGGCATCGGGCGGACCCTGATTGCCCTGCGGCGACCCGGCGCGCGCGTCGGCGTCATCGGCCTGGGGGTGGGAACCCTCGCGGCCTACGGCAGGCCGGGCGACCTGTACCGGTTCTACGAGATCGACCCGGCAGTGGTGCAAATCGCCCGGCGCGAGTTCAGCTATCTCGAGGACAGCTTTGCGCACGTCGAAACCGTGCTGGGCGATGCGCGCCTGCAGCTCGAGCGCGAGCCCGGTCAGCAGTTCGATGTGCTGGCGGTGGACGCGTTTGCCGGCGACGCCGTGCCGATGCATCTGATCACCCGCGAAGCGCTCGCCGTGTATCTCAGGCATATCAGGCCGGGCGGCGTCATCGCCTTTCACGTCAGCAACGATTTTCTCGACCTGCCCGCCGTGGTGCTGCAGCTCGCCGAGGCGCGCGGACTGAAAGCCGCCCATGTCTTCGACGACGCCGAGTCCCGCGGGGGGTTCAGCAGCGACTGGGTGCTGCTCACGACCGACCCGGCCTTCATCGACCTGCCCGAGATCCGGGCGGCGACCGTTCCCACGCGGCCGCGCCCCGACCGGCGGGTCTGGACCGACGATTTCAACAACCTGCTGCAGGTGTTGAAATGATCGGGTGTAACATCGGCACGAATCTGGCGCTGCCCGGTTTGCTTTCGCGGAGAACGCGCATGACAAGATTTGACTTTGCGCTGATCGCCCTGTGGCTGGCGCTGCTGGCCGCAACGCCGTCGGTGCGAGCCGCCGACGTCAACAACGGCCGGCAGGTCTACAACCTGCATTGCGCGGGCTGCCACGGTCCTACCGGCCTCAGCGTCATGCCGAACGCGCCGAATCTCGCCGGCGGCGGCGCGCTGCTGCGGCCCGATGCCGCGATCCTGGCGTCCATCCGCGGCGGCAGGAACGCCATGCCCGCGTATGCCGGCATCCTCAAGGATGCGGAAATCCTCGACGTGATCGTGTATATGCGCACCCTGAGGCGATAAACAGGCCGTCGGCGCGCGCTCGCACGCCGCGAGCGAGGCTCGCCGCGCCCCCCCTTTTCTCGCTCGATCGGGCGCAAAGCCGCCGTGGAGCCTTGATCTGAATCAATATCCGTCTTTTCCTTGGCAACGAAGATGACAGCTATGGAACCGCCGGGGTGGCGCGGGTTTTCAGCCATGGCAACATGACCGCAGCGATGAAAATTGGATTGCAGGCGCCGGACGGCGCGGTCCTTCCTGTCGATCCGGGCGCTGCACCGGATTCCGGTTCCGCGGCTGCATCGGCCGGCTTGTCGCTGCGCGCGAAGGGCCTGATCGTCCTTTGCGTTCTGTTCGTCTACATTCTCGTCGTCCTGGGCGTCGTCGCGCTGCAATGGCACAGGTCGCTGAGCGTGAACGCCAGGATCGAGAATCTGCATCTGCAGGAGACCAAGGCCGAACGGCTGCAGGGCTCGCTGTCCCACGCCATCATCAATCTGCAGGACACGCTGAAGTCCGGCAACCCGAAGGACCTGGACACGGATCTCGCTCTGCTGTTATCGGACACGCGGCGGCTCGAAGCGCACTACCCGCGACTGTCCCGGCACGCCGCGCGGCTGGCCACCGATCTTGCCAGGCTGGATCCCGGCATGGCGGGCGCGACGTTGCGCTCGCTGCGCGCGAACCTGGAAGCGGTGCGCGCCGAAGTGGAGGTCATTTCGGCCGAGATCCACGAGTCGAAGACAGCGCTGACGGCGGATCATTTCGCGCAACAGGGCTGGATCGCGATCCTCGCCGCCAGCATGAGCCTGGGCGGCGTCGCGCTGTTTGGCGTGGTGACGGTGCTGTTTTTCACCCGCCTGGCGCGCGACATCGGCAAGCTCGAAGCGCGCGCGATGGATATCGTGACCGGCTACGACGGTGCGCCGCTCGAAGTCACGCGCGGCGATGAAGTGGGCGGCCTGATGCGGGCGGTCAACCGCACCCAGTCGGCGCTGCGCCTCCGGGAAAAGCAGCTGGAACTCGCGCGCCAGCAGCGCTTCTACCAGGAAAAGATGGCGGCGATCGGGTCGCTCGCCGCCGGGGTGGCCCACGAAATCAACAATCCGATCGCCGCCATCAGCGGATTCGCGCAAAGCATGAGCGATCACAGGCGGACCAGCCGCTGCTCGGATGCGGGCTGCCGGCCCGAGCTGATACTCGAGCAGACCGGCCGCATCGCGATGATTTCGCGCCAGCTTGCCGAAATGGCTTCGACGCACTCGCAGCAGCCGGACCTGCTCGACCTGAACGGCCTGGTCGAGAGGACCAGCAACTTCCTGGGCTACGACAAGCGCTTCAGGGGCATCGACGTAGTGCTCGATCTCGACCACGATCTGCCCGCGGTCCATTCGGTCGCGGATCACCTGACGCAGGTATTGATGAACCTGATGATCAACGCGGCCGATGCACTGGAGAGCACGCAAGGCGGCGCGCGCAGGATTCGCGTGGCGACGCGCGCCGGCGGCGGCGGCGCAGTGCTCACGGTCAGCGACAACGGCCAGGGCATGGACCGCGCGCTCTTGTCGCGGGTTTTCGACGAATCGTTCACCACCAAGCCGCTCGACAAGGGCCGGGGCCTCGGCCTGTTCCTGTGCAAGATCCTGATCGAGCAGAATGGCGGCCGCATCGAGCTGGAATCGGTGCTGCAGGCCGGGACCACGGCGCGCATCGTCTTGCCGCTGCGCGAGCGGGCCGCCGCCTGAGCGCAGCATGCCGACCCTGAACATCCTCGTGATCGATGACGAACGGGCCATCCGGCAGATGCTTGCCGCGACGCTGGGCAGGGCGGGCTACGTGGCGGACCAGGCCGGCAGCGTCGCCGAGGCGGCGGCCAAGCTCAAGGGCGGCGACTTCGACGTCGCGCTGTGCGACATCAAGATCGCGGACGGCAACGGCATCGATCTGGTGCGCGACAGCCGCGCCGCGGGCACCGATACCGTCTTCATCATGATCACGGCGTTCGCCTCGCTGGAGACTGCGGTGGAAGCATTGCGCGCCGGGGCGGCCGACTACATCATCAAGCCGGTGCGCAACGAGGAGCTCCTCAACCGGCTCGCGAGCATCAACACGCTGCGCAAGCTGAGCGACGAGAACCGGGCGTTGCGCCGGGCCATCGAGGACCGCGCCCCGAGGCTTTACCGCTGCACCTCGCCGGCGATGCTGGAAGTGGAGCGGCTCGTGGGGCGGGTCGCCACGGTCGACGGCACGGTCCTGATCACGGGCGAAAGCGGCACCGGCAAGGGCTTGGTCGCACGCGCGATCCACGAGCAGAGCAAGCGGCGCGACGGCCAGTTTCTGTCCGTCAACTGCAACGCCATCCCCGAGCATCTGCTGGAAAGCGAATTCTTCGGCCACACCAAAGGCGCGTTCACCGGCGCCGAGCGGGCGCGCAAGGGGCTTTTTCTGCAGGCGACCGAGGGCACCCTGTTCCTCGATGAGATCGGCGATCTGCCATCGCCCCTGCAAGCCAAGCTGCTCAACGCGATCGAGGACAAGGAGGTGCGGCCGCTGGGAAGCGAGCAGGTGCGCCGCATCGATACCCGGATCATCGCCGCCACCAACGCCAATCTCAAGGAAAGGATCGGCCAGGGCCGGTTCCGCGAAGACCTGTATTTCCGCCTATGCATGTTCGAGATTCATATCCCGCCGCTGCGCGAACGGCCGGCGGACCTGCGCGGGCTGATCCAGTTTCTGCTGCAGGTCTGCGAGCGCGCGGGCGACGCACCCGCGCCGCGCGAGATCGATCCGGTAGCCGAGGAAATCCTGCTGACCTACGGCTGGCCGGGCAATGTCCGGGAACTCGAAAACGTCGTCCGCCGCGCCTGCCTGCTCGCGGAGAATGGACACATTGGCGTGAGCGACCTGACCTCGGAGATCGTCACCGGGACGGCGTTTCGCGCCCCGGCCGGCGCCGCGCCGGGGGCGGAAGGCGCGCTGCGCGAGCGGCTGCGCACGCTCGAAGCCGGCATCATTCAGCGCGAAATCGAGGCTGCGGGCGGCGACCGGCGGCTGGCGGCGCAGCGCCTCGGGCTCGGCCTGTCAACCCTGTACCGCAAGCTCGAGGAGCTGGAGCGGCGCGGCCTGGTCCAGCCCGCGGCCCTGCTGCCGGGCGTCGAATGACGCTGGCGAGGATGAGGCGAGCGATATGAAGTCATGGTCGTGCGGGGCGGTGCGGTTCGCGGCGGCGTGTTCGGCACTGGCGCTCGCCGCCTGCGCGCCGCTGCCCGAGACCCGGCAAAAGCCGGTGGACGCCGCGCCGCTGGTGTTTCCGGGGCCGCCCGAGACGCCGCGCTTCGTCTACGAGCGCAGCCTGCGCGGCAGCGGCGATGTAGTTCCGGAGGATGAGAATTCGACGCTTCGCCAGCTGCTCACGGGCGAGGGCCCCAGGAGCGGCGAAGGCCTGGGCAAGCCGTACGCGGTCGCCGTGTTTCAGGGGCGGGTCTTCGTCTCCGATACGGTGCAGCGTTTCGTCAGCGTGTTCGATGTTCCCAGCGGGCGCTTCAGTCGGATCGGCGACGACGGACCGGGACAACTGGTCAAGCCGCACGGGCTGGACGTGGACGGCGCCGGCAACCTGTACGTCGCCGACAGCACGGCGAAGGCGGTGGTGGTGTTCGACAAGAACGGCAGGTTCCTGCGCCGCATCGGCGGCGCCAAGTGGTTCGACCGCCCGGCCAGCGTGACGGTCGATCCCAAGGGCGACCGCATGTACGTGGTGGACGTCGGCGGCGTGCGCTCGGCCGAGCACCGCGTGCGCGTATTCAACCCGGTGGACGGCCGGCACCTGTTCGATTTCGGCAGCCGGGGCTCGGGTCCGGGCGAATTCAATTTCCCCTATGACCTTGCGGTGGGCAAGGAGGGCCGACTCTACGTCGTGGATACCGGCAACTTCCGGGTGCAGGTGTTCGACCACGACGGCAAGTACCTGAAGAGCTTCGGCCGCGCCGGCAAGCAGCCGGGCAACTTCGCGCGCCCCAAGGAGATCGCGGCGGACGCCGAAGGCAACCTGTATGTGGTGGATGCCGCGTTCGGCAATTTCCAGATTTTCGACCCGGAGGGCGAGCTGCTCATGTTCATCGGCGGGCACGACGAGCGCGACGGGCCAGCGAAGTACAAGCTGCCCTCCGGCATCGACGTCGACGAGGACGGACGAGTTTATTTTGTCGACCAGTGGTTCAAGAAGATCGATGTGTTCCGCCCGGTTCGGCTCCAACCCGGCCAGGGCTACCTCGCGGCGAAGAAAAAAGCCGGGGCGGTCAAGAAATAAGATTCGTTTTCGACTTCGGCCCCGCAATTCCCGAATGCGAGAACGTTTTTTCCCTGATCCGGGAATTTCTCCGGATCAAGCCCGCCCACGCCGCGGCGCGTCATTTTCGGAGCGCACCCAATGCTCTGTTCGCCAAGCCGAATCTTGGTTGCAGCCGGATCCAATGCGCGGCGCGCAGCGGCCGGCCTTGCTGGTACGATTGATGCTTTCACCTCGCGGTAGTATCAGCTTATTTTCAATTCAGAGGCAAAGGAGAGCACGAGATGACATTCAATAAATCGCGGATTCATACGCCGGCGGGGCCATTGGCAGTCGCGCTGTTCCTGGCGGCGCTCCTCATGGCGCAGCCGGCGGTCGCGCAGATACTGGGCTCCAAGCATGACCTCACCTCGGCAACGGGCACGGGAAGCTATCGAACATCGTCGACCGCGGAGATATGCGTGTTCTGCCATACGCCCCACGGTGGGTCGGCCTCGGCGCCGCTGTGGAACAAGGGTCTTGGCGGCAGCGGCTTCACCCTTTACTCGAGCGCCACGCTCGACAGCGTCCTGTTGCCGGTGGGCAGCATCTCGGCCGCGTGCCTCTCCTGCCATGACGGCGTGGGCGGTCTGGACAACATGATCAATGCACCCGGCAGCGGGGGCTATACCGCGGGTGGCGCGAGCGCGGGTTATACCTGGACCGTTGGAACCAACGTCATGGCCGCTGGCACCATCACAAATCTCGGCCCCGACCTGGCAAACGACCACCCAGTCGGTGCGGCCTATTGCGGCAGCTTCGCGAGCGCCGGCGTTTGCAAGGATCCTGACTTCAAGCTGGCCGCGCTGAACCGGTTGCCCGTGGGCGGGACGGTCACCACCGGCACGGGCGCAGCCGTCACCAACGGGGCTTTGACGGACCAGTATTGGGTCGACACCGCCGGCGGCACCTCCGCCGTCCGTGAGAAGACCGATTTGCTTCTGTACACCCGGCTCTTTGTAACGCCGGCGCAGAACCTGCCATCGGTGGAATGCGCGAGCTGCCACGAACCGCACAACGGCGGCGCCTCTAGCACCCCGTTCCTGCGCATATCGAATGCGGCGAGTGCGTTGTGCACGACCTGCCACAGTAAGTAGCGATCACAGGTGGCGAGAAGGGCCGGGCACCCACAGGGTCCGGCCCTTTTCTTTTCGGTTCCGGCCAAGGCGGCATTTGACCTACCGCAAGGGCATGCAGGCGACCCCCGGTACCGTGTTCCCTGGACTCAGCAAGGATGGCCGATGATGCACTGCAAGCACCCATGGATATGGCTCGCGCTCGCCGCGCTGGCCGGCCTGACGGCCGCCGCGGCGGCTGAGGATTCCACGGCCAGGGCGGCGGCCGCGGGCGAAGCGGTCTTCGCCCGCGTGGACGGCAGCGCCATCAGCGTGGCGCAGTACGAGGCCGAGCTCAAGCTCGCCTACCGCGGCAAGTTCTACCATGGCAAGCCACCCGAAGCGCAGCTGGCGCAATTGCGGCGCGAGGTCGGCGATACCCTGATCGAGCGCGTGCTGCTGCTCGCCGAAGCCAAGCGGCGCGGCATCGAGCCGGACGCGGAAAAGACGCGCACGGAGCTGGTCGCGTTCGAGGCGCGCTACCGCGACAATCCGCGCTGGCAGCAGCGCCGCGATCAATTGCTCCCCATGGTGACGCAGCGTCTGGAGGAGCAGAACGTTCTCGCGCGGCTCGAGGCCGCCGTGCGCGCGGCGCCCAAGCCCGGCGAGAAGCAGCTGCGCGCGTATTTCGCGGCCCACCCGGACACGTTCACCGAACCGGAGCGACTGCGCCTGTCGGTGATCCTGCTGAAGGTGGATCCCGCCGCGTCGCAGGCGGACCGAGACAAGGCACGCGAAGAGGCGCGAGCGATCTGGCAGCGTCTGGCCGGCGGCGCCGATTTTGCGGCGCTGGCGCGCGAGCGTTCGGGCGACGCGTCGGCGCTGAACGGCGGCGACATGGGGTACCTGCACCGCGGCATGCTCCCGGAAGCCTTGCACGCGCAGCTCGACAAGATGGTCCCCGGCGCGCTGTCCGAGCCGATCACGCTGCTCGAAGGGGTCGCGATTTTCCGCTTCGATGAGCGGCTGCCCGCGCAACCCCGGGGCTTCGAGGAATCCAGGGAGCGCGCCGCCGGGCTGTGGCGGCGCGAGCGCGAGGAACGGCAGTGGCGCGAGTTCAAGGCGGGGCTGCGCCGCGCCGCGACGATCCGGGTGCTCGATCGCTCACGCTACCCGAGCACCGAAGCGGACCGCAAATGAGGAACGCGAGATAGCGCGGCCACCGGGGGGTGGCACGCGCTCAACACCGAAGGAGCCCCGTGAGCCATGCGCGAAGACGGGTACGGCGTGAACTGTGCGCACTGCTGGCCGGCGCGTGGGCGTGCATTCTGCCCGCGATGGCCGGGGCCGCCGATCCCGAGCCGGTGCCCCTGGCGCAGGCGCCGGAAGTCTCGGCAAAGAACGAGGTCGCGGCCGCGGCCGCGCCACGACCGGGCGGGGGAGAATCGGCGTTGATCGGCGTGGCGCCCGCGCGACCACCGGAAAATGACGCCGCGCCTGCTCCCGATAGCGCCCCGATCACGGCGCAAGGCGCGCAGCCCGCGGCGGCGCAACCGCCGGCCGCGCTGGGGACCGGACTCACGGGATGGCGGATCCCGCCGATTCGCTGGGGCGGATACTGGGGCCTCGACCTGCGCAGCGTGAGCGCATCGGGCCAGCCGCGGCGCCAGCAGCTGGTCGAGTCGCTGAACCTCAGGGGCAGCAGCTACTTCTGGCAGCCCTGGTTCGCGCAGGTGAGTGGCGATCTGACTCTGTTCGCCGCGCAGGAGCGCGGGGCCGAGGCCGGCGCGGGCGCATCGGGCGCCGCCGGCGGCAGGACCTCCTCCACCGACGTGATCGGCGGCGGCCAGCTCGCGCTGTTCCCCATGAGCCGCTTTCCGTTTACCGCCTCCTACCGGCAGAGCGACAGCCGCGTCAGCGGCGAACTGACCAACAACGCGTATACCAGCCGAAGCTACGGGCTGACGCAGAGCTACGCCCCGCTGGAAGGCCGTTCGAACTACCGGCTCAGTTACGACCGCAACGACGTGACCTCGGATGCCTTCGGCACCGATACGGCGGAAGCGCTGGCCGCGAGCATGAACTGGAGCGGCGGGTTCCATACGCTGAGCGTCACCGGCAACAGCTATACCAATACCCGGCTCAACAGCGGCGACACCTCGTCCGTGGACACGGCCAACGCCACCCACAGTTACCGGTCCGGCCCGAACTTTGCGGTCGAGAGCCTTGCCAATTACAACGACACCGACTACCACCTGGTGAGCGGCGCCCTGCCCATCGACCTGCGCTCGCGCTACCTGCAGCTCAATTCCTTTGCCACGTGGCGGCCCGCCGAGACCTCGCCGCTGCGCGTGAGCGGCGGCGGCCGTTTGTTCGAGAACCGCACCGGCAGCAACGGCACCACCTACGACGCGCAGACGATCAGCGCCTACGCCGCGGCCACCTACGCGCTCGACCGCAATAGCACCCTGCGCGGAGGCGGCACCGTCACGCGAAATACGAGCGCCGGCGCGAGCAGCGTGTCCACCGACCAGAACGTGGGCGCCGACTACAACTCGGACCCGATCAAGCTCGGCGAATATACCTACGGCTGGAACGCCGGCGCGACGCTGGGCAACCAGACGGGGGGCGAAAGCAGCCGGCAGACTCTCGGCGTGCAGCTCGGGCAGCGCGTGCACCGGAGCATCGCGCTCGACGAGGGCTCGGCGCTCGCCATCGACGCCAGCCAGACCTATTCCGCCATCCGCGACACGTTGGCGCCCACGTCGCAGTCCCTCGTCCATAGCGCGGGCGCGTCCTGGAGCCGTAGAGCGGGTCAAGACGCGAGCACGCTGCTCAGCCTGAATGCCTCCGATTCGCGCACCAGGGGCTACGCGGAGCAGCATTTCCAGCTCGTCAACCTGCAGGCCAGCGGCCAGGTGCAGTTCAGCAGGTATTCGTCTGCAAGCGCGAACATGACGCTGCAGGCCACGCGGCAGACCACCTACCCTGCGTTCGCCACCGGTGCCACGGCGCCCCCCACCCAGTACTCCAGCAGCAGCGCGGGCGGCAACCTGAGCTACCGGCACGCACGCGCGTTCGACGTGCCGCGGCTGAGCTACTACGCACTGCTGAATCTCAACCAGCAGCAGGCCCGCACCCGTTTCGAGGGCGATATCAACGCCCCGATCGAACACGTCAACTGGTCGCTGGAGCAGCGTCTTGAATACCAGATCGGCCGGCTGGAGACGCAACTGATCTTGCAGGCCGCGGAAATCGAGGACCGCACCCACGGCTTGCTCCTTTTCAGGATCCTGCGGCGGTTCGGGACGTTGTAACGGTCACCTGGCGCGATCAGATCTTTCGGACGGGAGGCGCAAATGCGACAGCGGTTGAAAGACGGCATCAACGGATGGGCCGCGCTTTGCACGATGGTCGCGGCGCTGCTGCTGGCAGCGGGCAATGCCGGCGAAGCCCGGGCGGAGTATGGCGACGTAGTGATGAACCAGAGTTCGGAGGCCGCGGGAATGCGCCCGGTGGTGTTTCCGCACTGGTTCCATCGCGTGCGCTACAGCTGCAAGGTCTGCCACAGCGACCTCGGCATCAAGCTGGAGGCCGGGGGCACCGGAATCGACATGCTCAAGATCATCGACGGCGCGTACTGCGGCGCGTGCCACAACGGAAACGTCGCCTGGTCGGTGGAGCGCTGCGACCTGTGCCATAGCGGCAAGCCTGGTACGCGCACCCAGGTGCACCAGAGCGCCATTCAGAAACCGCTTGCGCCCGCCGCGGCGAGCGGCGCGAAAAAATAGGAGGCAGCCATGGCAAAGACAATGCTGATGGCGTATGCGGCTTTGATATTCGCTCTGGCGGGCATGCCGGCGGTGGCGCAGGATGCCGCAGACCCAGCCAATGCTTTCAACCGCCTGCTCGACCCGGCCGCCCAACGCAACCCGCCGCCCGCCGAGGACGGTATTCACGATCCCGCGAACGCCGGCACGCGCATGCTGCAGGCGCCGCTCGAGGCCTTCGGCCCGCTGCCGAAACGCAATTCCGGCAACCGTGTCGACTGGGTGGGCGCGCAGGCGAGCGGAAAGATCCGCCCGCGATGGAACGCCGCCGACCCCAAGGAGAGCGCCGCGGCGCTCGATTTGAACATCGTGCGCGAAGTAAAAGGTTCGATGCCTGACGTGGTCTTCCCGCACAAGCAACATACCGAGTTGCTGGACTGCGGGGTCTGCCATCCGGCGATTTTCGAGATGCAGAAAGGCGCCAACCAGATGAGCATGGCGGCGATCCTCCTGGGCCAGGGCTGCGGTGCCTGCCACGGGCGGGTCGCGTTTCCGGTTGTGGAATGCCGCTTGTGCCATTCCCGGGCGAAGAAGGCCGCGGCCACCGGCGCAGCCGCGGTGGGGAGGCAGGCCAGGCGATGAGTGCTGCGCGCGATGAGCGCCTGGCGATGTCCGCACTTTGCTCCCGGCTGCGGCCCGGCCTGGCGTTCGCCGCCGGCCTTCTGCTGCTGTGCCCGGGAGCGCCGCTCGGGCAGCCGGCAACGCCCGCGGGCCAGGCCAGCGCGGCGCAGCAGACCCCGCCGGACAAGGAGCAGCTCGAGCGGCGGCTGCTCTCAGTGGGCATGCTGATAGAGAAATCCTCGGCCGCGCGCCAGATCGAGGCGAGCGGCGACGCGCGGGCGCTGGAGCGACGCGCAAAAGCGCGCGACGCCTACCGGCAGGCGCTGCAGGCCCGCGACGCAGGGGATTACGCGACCGCCGCGCGATTGGCTGCGGCATCGAGCACGCTGATGTTCGAGGCGGCGAGGCTCGCGGGGCGCGACCGCGGCAGCGAGGACCGGCGGCGCACGGATTTCGCCGCGCGCCTGGAAAGCGTGCAATCCCTGCTTGCCGCGCAGCAGCGCATCAGCGCGGAAAAGCCCGGCACGCCGGATGCCGCCGAGACGACCCGCGGCATCGAGAAACTGATTGGCGAGGCGCGCCAGCATGCTGCCGCGAACGACCTGCAACAGGCCGAGAGCGTGCTCGACCGGGCCTACCTGCTCGCCAAGGCTGCGGTGAGCTCGATGCGCGCCGGCGACACTCTGGTGCGCTCGCTAAATTTCGCGACGCCGGAGGAGGAATACCGCTACGAACTCGACCGCAATGACACCCATATGATGCTGGTCAAATTGCTGACCGCGGACAAGCCCAGAATGGCCGGCATGGACGCGATGCTCAATGGGTTTGTCGCCAAGGCGGTCGGCTTGCGCGGCGAAGCCGAACGCACGGCGGCGAGCGGCGATCACGCCGCCGCGATCGAGCAGCTGGAGCGCTCGACGCGCGAGCTGGTGCGCGCGATCCGCGGCCTGGGCATCTTCATTCCCGGATAGGCGGACGATGACGAAAAATTCCGGTCATGGCAAGCGCGCGCGGCGCACGCTGGGCGCCGGTGTGATGTTGCTGGTTCTCGCCGCCGGCGCGCCGGCCCAGGACAACCGCAGCTGGAAACCGCTCGCCGCGGACAACGTCCACGATCCGGCAAGCCCGGCGGTCACGCAGTTGCAGGCGCCGGGCGAGGCGTTGTCGAAATTGCCGCCGGCAAGCGGCGGCAACCTGGTGCGGTGGGGGGCGGCGCTGCAGCAGGGCCTGATCGCCCCGCGCTCGGGCGCCGACGCCAAATCCGGCAGCGATGCCATGGTGCTCGAGCTTGATGTGCTGCTCGATCCGAACGGCAGCCTGCCGCCCGTGCGCTTTGCGCACGCGGATCACACGCGATGGCTCGATTGCAGCAACTGCCATCCGCAGTTGTTCGAGATGCAGAAGGGCGCCAGCGGCATCAGCATGCTGCGCATCCTGGAGGGCGAGCAGTGCGGCACCTGCCACGGCGCCGTCGCCTTCCCGCTCACCGAGTGCAAGCGCTGCCACAACCAGCCGTGGGGCGCGGCGGCGGCGCCGAAGGGCAAGCCCTGATGAGTGCGCATCGCGCCATGCTGATAAAGATTGCGCTCGCGACAGGGCTGTCCCTGATGCTGATGCTGGCGAACGCGCCGTCACAGGCCGAATACGGCGACGTGATCCTGAACCAGCAATCGGAGAAGAACGGGGTGCGGCCGGTGGTATTTCCGCACTGGTTTCATCGCATCCGTTTTCAATGCAAGGTCTGCCACGGCGAACTGGAATTCAAGATGCGCGCCGGCACCACGGAAACGACGATGGCCGATATCATGGCCGGGAAATTCTGCGGCAAGTGCCACAACGGCACGATTGCCTGGGCCACCGATCGCTGCGACCTGTGCCACTCCGGCCTCCCCGGCCGTGCCACCGCCGTCGTCGGCGGCAACAAGACC
>JAOTWE010000280.1 GCA_029863065.1 Betaproteobacteria bacterium | reverse complement strand
TCCTCGAGCCCCAGCTTGTCGAGCGGCACGATGCCCTTTTGCCGGTCGAGAATCCGCAGCACGATGTTCTCGCCGTGCGTGGTCGGCAGGCTCGCCACGCGGAAGTCCACCACACGCCCGGACATGGTGGCCGAAATGCGCCCGTCCTGGGGCGCGCGCGTCTCGGCGATGTTCATCTTCGACATCACCTTGAGGCGCACCGCCATCGCCGGCCAGTAGGTCTTGTGCAGCGAGCGGATCTGGCGCAGCACGCCGTCGATGCGGTAGCGGATGCGCAGGAAATTCTGCTCGGGCTCGAAGTGGATGTCGGAGGCACCGCGCTCCACGGCGTCGGCAAGCAGTGCCGAGATGAGGCGTACCACCGGCTGCGAATACTCGTCGCCCTCGGCGATGGTGGCGTAGTCGACTTCGCCAGTCTCGATCTCGCGCAGGATGCCGTCGATGGAGAACTCGTGGCCGTAGTAGTGCTCGACCGCGCGTTCGATCTCGGAATCGCCGGCGAGACGCAGCTCGATCTCGAGGTCGCCCTTGAGGTGCGCGCGCAGCTGGTCGATGGCGACGATGTTGTTGGTGTCGGCCAGGGCGACGATGAACTTCTTCATCTGGCGGTCGAGCGCCACCGGGAACATGCGGTAGCGCCGCGCCATGTCGCGCGGCAGCATCTTCAGCGCCGACGGATCGACGATGATGTGCGCCAGGTCGACTGGCTGCAGCCCGAGCTTTTCCGACAGCGCGTCGCGCAGCGTGGCTTCCGACACGAAGCCCAGCTGCACCAGCAGACGGCCGACCGGGGCCTTGGTCTTGGTCTGCTCCAGGAGCGCGATGCGCAGCTGGTCCTCGGTCAGGATGCCCTGGTCGATCAGGATCTGCCCGATGTGGCGCTTGGCCTGCGGATTGGTGGGCGAATTCATCCAAGCTGCATGATACAGAAAGCCCGCAAAAACCGGGCTTTAGGAACTGTCAGCGCTCAAGCTGCTGCACCCGCGACAGCGCCGCGGAGGCGTCGAAGCTGGCGGTGCGCTGCAGTGCAAGGGCCAGCGCGCGACGGTATTGCCGGAGCGCCGGTTGCGGCTCGCGCATGTGCTCCAGGCTCACAGCAAGGTTGTAGGCATAGTCGGGGTTGTCCGGGTCCATTGCCGCGGCCTTGCCGTAGGCCTGCCGCGCTTCCGCCCACCGGCCCTGCTGCGCGAACTGGTTGCCGAGCGAGAAATGCAGCACGCTTTCCTCAGGGTCGACCGCCAGCAGCCCCTTGACACGGGACTCCGCCGCTACCGGGTCGATCCGTTGCGCGCGCAGCGAGAGCAGGCCCGCATGGGCAAATGGATCGCGCGGAGCCGCGAGCAGAAGCCGCCGATACAGGGCCTCGGCCGTCGTAAACCGCAGCGCACGCGTTTCTACCGCTGCCAGCCCCAGAAGCGCGTCACGGTTGCCGGGTTCGTCGCGCAGGGCCTGGTCGTAGTTGGCCCGCGCCCGCTCCATGTCGCCAGCCTGATAGGCGGCATAGCCGGAGGCGACACCCGGGTGTACCCGCGGCGGCGGCCGGCTGGTGACAAGAGATGATGCGGCGGCGGCAGAGCGCGGGCGTGGCGCAGACACCCGCGGCGTTGCTGGGGCCGGCCGTGGCTGCTGGGCTGCCGGCGGCGCCGCCGCAGCGACCGGGGTGGGCTTGGCCGCAGGCCGCGAAACCGGCGGCAGCCCGGGGATGGTGCCGACGGGCGTGCTGTCGGGGGGCGGCGTTCTTGGCGCCACGGTTGCCTGCACCTCGCCCGACGGCGGCGGCGGATTGGTGTTGTACAGGGGCGACGGCGTGCGCAGCTGCATCCAGAAGTAGATTACGGTGCCCACGCCGAATGCGCCAAGCACGCCGAGCGCAATGTAGAACGGCAATTGCGGGTTGGGCTCGCGCACCTTCGCTTCGAACACTTTGCGCGCGGTGCCGCGCTGCGCGGCTTGCGCGTCGCCGCCCCGGGCCGCGGCCGCCGCCGGCGCGTCCTGCAGCGACGGATCGCGAGCGCCCGACTTTGCCGGATCGGCGCCCAGATCTTCCGACAGAATTTCGAGCGGTGCCGTGATCTGCGGCAGCTCGTCGCGCGTCACGACGTGCCGGGTGTCGCCGGCCGGGGCTTCGGCGGCGAGCTGCAACTCGCCGGAGCTGTCGCTCTCGCGGGCGCGACGCTGGGCGTCTTCCTTCGCCTTTTCGGCCTTCTTCAGCGCCTCGAGCAGCAGGCTCATGTCACTGCGCGGCGGGGGCGCGACCCCCCGGTCGGGTGAGGAAGTTCTCCGTCGGCAGCAAGTTCCGGAAATGGGCGTAGTCGCCCTCGACACTCGCGTCGCGGATCACCGTGGCGCGCAGGAAAATGACCAGCTCGGTCTTGCGCGTTACCTTGCGTTGCTGGGCGAACAGCTTGCCGAAGAACGGAATGCTGTTCAGGCCGGGGATCGTGTCCTCGATGTTCTCCACCGAATCCTGCATCAGGCCGCCCAGCACCGCGGTCTGGCCGCTCTGGATGCGCAGCATCGAATCGAGCTCGCGCGTCTCGAACACCGGGATCAGGTTCGGCGTCACCAGGGCCGGGTTGGGGTCGGTGGCGTCGTCGACCTTCCTGCGAATTGTCGGCCTGACGTTGAGCACCACGGTGTCGGCTTCGCTGATCTGCGGCAGCACGCTCATCATGAAGCCTTCGGCGGCCACGTTCGGCGTCGTGGTGAACGACGGCGGCACGACGATGCCGGCGCCGCCCCCCGTGACGGTGACCGGAGTGGTGGACGGCGTGATGGTGAAATAGACGATGTCGCGCGTGACGCGCAGCAGCGCCGTTTGGTTGTTGAGCACGCTGATTTTCGGGCTGGACAGCACGCGCACGTCGCCGAAGGATTCGAGCAGCTTGATGGCAACGTTCAGGTTCTGGCTGACGACGGCGCCACCGAGCACGAAGGCCGTGGTGCTCACCGCGGCCGGGGTGCCCGCCGAAATCTGGTTGAATTCCACGCCCGATTGGCCGGTGCCGAAGCCCGGCCGGCCCGTGACGCTCGCCCCGGTCCGAAGCCGCTGCCAATCGATGCCGCGCTGATATTCGGTGTTCAGCTGCACCTCGGCCACCGTGGCTTCGATCAGCACCTGCCGGCGCACGTTGGCGAGAACCGAATCGAGAAATTCCTGCACCCTTTCGTGCTGGCGCGACGAGGCGCGCACGAACAGCACGCCGCTTTCGCGGTTGGCGATGACGTCGCGCGAGCCCTGGGCGCCGGCGGCGCCCGTCGCCGCGCCGGCAGCGGGCTTCGCTGACGTCGCGGCGCCCGATGCATCGCCGAGGATGTCCTTGATGTTCTGCACCAGCGATTCCCAGAGTTGGCTGTTCGAGGCGACATCGATCGTCGCCGTCGATCCTGTCCCGGATCCCCCGCTCGTCCCGCCCGCCGCGCCCCCGGAGCTGAACTGCGTGGAAGCCTGGGAT
>JAOTWE010000279.1 GCA_029863065.1 Betaproteobacteria bacterium | reverse complement strand
CATGGTTCAGGAAGCGGTCGTTCGCCTTGCCGCAGGCGTCGCGCGTGTCGGTACGGTCCTGAACCATGTGGAAGGTGTAGCCGTCGGACGAAGCGAGCTTCGTCACCGGAAAATAGTGCTGGTTGGCGACGTGATAGCGCGCGAGCACCGCACCGGCGGCGAGCAGCACGAGAATGATCAGCGCTTTACGCATGCTAAAAGGGGACAGACCTCATTTTTCTCATTTGCGATCCGTTCGCAAATGAGAAAAATGAGGTCTGTCCCCAATTAATAGCACGGCGTCCACGCGGTGGGCTCGTCCCAGACGATGTCGCCGGCCTGCAGCTCGACGCCGGCCACCACCTGGCGATTACCCGGCTGGTCGACGCGCACGCCGACCTGGTCACCCGAGACGCCCACCACCACGCCGCGGATCCATTCCGAGCGCGCGATGCCGATCGGCATATCGCGGCACACCTGCTGGCCCTCCCGGCCCACCGCCTTCATCGCCTCCTCCGAGAACTTCCGCTGCGCGAGCATCATCGGCGTGGCGTAGCCGGCGATCTTGTCTTCCTCCCACGGCCCGCGGTAGACATCGCCTGTCGGCCAGCGGTAGGTGCCTTCGCCGTGGCGCTTGTCGCCGGCGTAGCCGCCTTCATACGTCTCGCCCCGCCACGGCCCGCGGCCCCAGAAGTACTTCCCCTGGCCTTCCTTGCTGTCTTCGACGAACGTGCCCTCGTAGCGATCGCCGTTCGGCCAGGACTTCACGCCGGTGCCGTGCTTCTTTCCCGCCTTGAAGCCGCCTTCGTACTCGGCGATACCGCTCGCGCGGCCCACGCCATCGGCGAGGCCATTCAGGCAGGGGCCGGTGTAGGAGGATTGCAGTTCGGTGTCGAGGACTTTGCAGTCTTGCCCTGCCGCGTTTGAGCAAGCGACGAACATCAGCGTGGCAAGGAAGCCTTTGCAGTACAAATCCATCTCGTGTTTTTTGGCGGGAAGATTCGCCCCGCCAAAAAACACGAGACCATGGAAAATCGAATCGAGGCTCCGACGTGTTGTCATCGCTTGCCTGCAGTTAACGTCATAAATGGGGTCTGTCCCCATTTAAAACTCCCACGCCACCGTCACATTATTCAACCCCACGCCGATGTGGGGCGCATTCTTGCTCAATCTTGCATCGCGGCGCGCCTCCCAGGCGATGCTGCCGAGCCAGTAGCCCAGGAGCGACCCCGCCACGGTATCCGAGACCCAGTGCTCGCGGCTGCCGGCGCGCGCGGCGCTGGTGAACGCGGCGAGGCCGTAGAGCCAGGGCATGCCGAACTCCCGGGCGTAGGGGGTGACCGCCGCCCACATGACCGCAGCGTGGCGCGAGGGGAAGCTGTGGTAGCGGTCGTCCGAGGTAAAGCCCTGGAATTCGCCCGCGCCGAGGGCCGCGTCCGGCCGCGCGCGCCCCACGGCGCGTTTGATCACCTCGGTTCCGGCAAAGGCGAGCGCCCCGGCCTCGAGCGCCGCGACGCCTGCCTCCGAGAGGCGCGGGCGCGATTCGTCGAGCGCGAAGACGCCCGAGAGGCCGATGGCGGCGATCGGCAGGGCGTCGCCCCACCTCACGACGCGCTGCAGCCAGCGCTCGTCGGCGTGGCGCGCGGCGTAGCGCTCGATCGGCTTGTCGAGCGTTGCCGAAGCGAGGACCAGCCCGGTGCCGAGGACGAGCGCGTCGGTCCAGTCGGCTTCGCTCCCGACGCGGCCGATCGCGCGCGCGTCGTCGGCGACGAAGTCCGGCCAGCGCCGCGCGCCGAGCTGCGGCAGGTTGTAGTCGTCCTCCATGTCGCCGAAGCGCCTGAGGCCGTCGAGGTCGTGGCGGTCGAAGACGTTCTTCTCCATCAGGCGCGCGAGGTCGCCCGGCGAGACCACCATCTGGCCTACGTCGCGCGTCCACGGCGACAGCGTCAGATTCGCCGTGGCGCGCGTGTCCTTGGTGAGCATGGCGTTCAGCGCCATCTGCATGAAGATGCCCTTGTCGTAGTACGGGCTCGCGGGCGTGCCGGGCGAGGTGATGTCGTTGCCGTTGGTGATCGTGTACCAGGCGCCGACCTCGAATCCGGAAGCGAAGCGGCGCTTCAGCTCCGCGCGCACGCCCTCGTCCTTGGCGAGGAAGCGCCCGGCGCGCAGCGTGCCGGTGAGGCCGTAGGCCATGCGGTAGTTGAGCGAGGCGATCGCCGTGACCGTCGAATAATCGCGCAAGCCGAACCCGCCCTTGAAGTCGCGCTGCCGCAGCGCGTCGATTGCCAGGTCCGCCGACCAGCCGCCGTCGGGCGCGAGGTACAGGAGCTGCCCGCCCGCGCCCGCGTACATCTCCTCGTAGATGCCCGCGGACGCGCGCGCGTAGAGCCGCGCCGCGGGGTGGTAGTACTGGTTGAACAGCGCCTTCAGGAGCTTGGCGTCGCTGCCGCGCCGGTACTCGGCGATGTCGGTGCGCACGTGCGGCAAGAGGCTGTTCGAGGGCTGCGTCACGTCGCTCACGTTCTCGGCGATCGTCACCTTGGCTTCGCTGTTGAAGAAGGTGGCCGGCGCGAGCGCGCGGTCCCAGGTGGCGAGCGCCGAGAGGTCGAGCTTGAGCGCGCCGCTCGGGTCGTTGAAGAAGGCCGAGAGGCTGGGGCGGATGCGGAACGCGCCGCCCGCGAGGTTGGAGCGGTAGCCGAAGAGCTGCGGCACTTCGTCCTTCACCACCAGCTGGTCGGCGAGCGGCTCCGCGAAGGCGGCGAGCGCCCGCTCGCGGTCCTCGTCCACGTCGTCGTCTTCGGGCCTGGCGTAATCGATGGCCACGGTCTGCGCCAGGCGCTCGCGCGTGGTCATGCCGTTGAAGTAGCGCTGCAGGGTCTTCGCGTCGGCGAAGGTGTAGGTGGCGAATGGCAGAGGGCCCTGCAAATAGGTGACTTTCAGCTCCCGCACTTCGAGCGGCGCGAACGAGAGCATGGTGCGCGCGGCGCGGCCGGCGGCGCGCGGCATGGAAGCGATGCGGTCGTTGCCGAGCGTCGCCGCCAGTTTTCCGTTTTCGTATCGGGTTTGAATTTCCTGATAGCCCTGCTGCTCGAGGGCGCGTCGCAGGCGCGCCTCGTGCCGCGGGTCCTCGGCCCACTGCGCTTCGGTGGGCCGCGGGTTGATCTTCGTGTAGGGCGCGGGCTCGTTCAATTTCGGCACGAACTCGCGCTGCTCGAGCGGGATCGACACCCAGGCGTTGATGCCCGCCTCGCCGTGCGCGGCGTAGGCCTTCGCGCCCCAATGGTCCTGGCGGTATTCGAGGGCGAGGGCGGCGCCCTTGTTGCGGTCGGCGATCCGCGCCTGCGCGGCGAAGCGGTCGTTCGGGTAGTCGAAGGCGTCGTACTCGGCGGCGAGCGACCAGTTCGGGAAGGCCTGCGGCTGCCAGCGTAGCCCCCCGAAGGCGCCGTCGATGCGCTCCGTGCCGTAGCCGAGCGTCAGGTCGACTTCGCC